>JBBTZN010000127.1:1799-4365 GCA_038061355.1 Patescibacteria group bacterium
TTACTGCCAGAGGAAAATGTCAATCCGTTTGCATCCGCCCACAGTGACGTGAGACGCAACGCAAACTGCAATTGCTGACTGCCGTGCAAATCGAAATTGAAAGGAATCAAAGCCATATCATCCGCATACAGCATACAGTCAGCCTCAGCATTGCATTGAGCCAAATACTTCGGTAATTCATCGATAAAAAGAAGGACGCGGCGGCTAAAATGAGAATACCGATTTTAACCTCATCACTATAGACCGAACCGGGCACGAACCAAACACTGAAAGCGGCCAGTGCGTAAACCGACAAGCCAAAAACAGCCCGGAGAGTGAAGAGGTTGTTTGTAATCACGACTTCATCTCGAGGCCGCCGAGCAATTTCTCGAACTAAAATCTGAAAGAATCCAAAGTCAGCCACCACGCCAAAAATTGAGAGGTAAGCAAAGGCAGCCGTCAGTTCGCCATAGTGAAATACCCCCAGCGACCGAGCCAGGGCGGCGGTCATAACCAGGGAGAGAATAACTACCAAGAACTTCCCCGAGAGCAACCAGGCAGTGTTGGTGGCAATTGCCCGCGCGTAACCCATTAGACGACCTCCTCAAAAACGGCAAGGGTCTGCTGGGCAGTTGCTTTCCAAGTAAAGAGTTGGGCTCGTTTTTTGCCAGCTGTGGCCAGTGACTGGCGCAGTTCTGGGTCATTTATCAGTTTTTTAATACCCGCGGCGATGGCCGCTGTATCCTGCGGATCAACTAAAAGAGCGGCCTCCCCTGCCACCTCTGGAAGACTCGAAATATTCGAGGTGATCACAGGCACACCTGCCGCCATACCTTCGAGAACTGGTAGGCCAAAACCCTCGGCGAGCGAGGGGAAGAGCAGCATCTCGGCGCCAGCCAAAAGAGCCGATCGATGCGCTCGTTCAAACGAACCGAGTGTATGGACACGACCACGCAAGTTTGGGCGAGCAAGTGCAGTCTCCAATTCTGGCCCCAGCCAACCGCGCCGACCAGCCAGCACCAGAGGCGGCACATCAACGGCAGTGCCGACAAGACGCTCGTAGGCCTCGAGCACACGCAGGGTATTTTTACGTGGTTCAATCGTGCCGATCATAAGGAGATACTTTTCGGGTAAATTATACTGCTGGCGAACAGCGGCCTGCGTTTGGACGCCAGGCGACTCATAGGTAACCGCCAAAGGGGTAACTTGAATCTTTTTCGCCTCGAAGAGCTTATGTCGAACAAGGGCCTCTTTAGTGGCCTGTGAGATCGTAATCACCTGGTCAGCCCGTTGCAGTGTTCGATTGAGTGACAACCGGAAATACGTTTGGTCGGGAGGCGTAAACCACTCTGGGTAATCAAGAAAAATCACATCGTGGATACTTACCACCAATCGCTTGAACCGGCCGGCGGGAGCAAGAAAATGTGGTGCCCAAAATAGATCGACTGGTGGTAACCAAGCGGTTACAGGCGGCCAACTAAGATACCGCCAACCGACATTCAATAACCGTTGCGGCAGATGCAGACGGACTTCATGAAAATTCTTAGGCAGAATTGGGAGTGGCACTAAAGCTTGGTCATTGACACCAGTTGTGAGAACAAAAAACTCATGACTAGTTTTCAGCTCGCCGAGGGCTTGGAGCATTTGGTGGGTATATTCAGAGATCCCACCCAGCCGCCGCTGGGCAATCGACCCGTCAATTGCTATCCGCATGCTCTCCTTTAGTGGTCTTTTATTTTCAATTTCGTGGTGCGCCCGGCAGGATTTGAACCTACGACCCCCAGATCCGCAATCTGGTGCTCTATCCACTGAGCTACGGGCGCCTCACATGAAAGTGACAAACTTCGTTTCTAGTGCAAAGCACAGTCATTTTCATGTGAGGCGCGGGCGCAATCTTCGCGCCCAACTGATTAGCTTGTTAAATTTAGCAGATATATCCTTGTAAATCAAGGTGTTTTCAGGTATATTCTCCTCCTGGAGAGGTGCGTGAGCGGTTGAAACGGACGGTCTTGAAAACCGTTAGGGGTGCAAGCTCCTCGTGGGTTCGAATCCCACCCTCTCCGCCATGCCCTCGCTCGGACGGTCGGAATTTTTGGCCGCGGCATTGAATCTCAACAACCTTTCTGCTAGTCTGACGACGATTTCCTGTCTTAGACAGGTGTGAAGGCAGGTGAAAAAATTGAGTTTAACCGAAGAGGTTATGGTCTATGAGTCTCGACCGGTTATCCTCGATGTTCGGACGCCCAGCCTGCCGATTCTCGGCCTCTGGGTGAAAACCTGGTTCGACGCCACCTATTTGGTGATTGGCCAGTTTCATCACCGAATCGACGTCGAATTTCCCCAACGTAACGAAGGTACTTGGATAACTCTCAAAGACCTTCGTAGCCGAGCACCAGTCGGTTGGCCACCCGAATCCAAACCAACCGAATGTGCCTTCATGGTGGAAGGGGTCAGTCTGGCTGATCCCTCGGCCAAAATCAGGCCCGGCGTCCAGTATTTCCATCGTCCGGAAAAGAAAAGATGACACGACTTACGCAGTTCTCCTCTACAACCTGCGAGGTGAACAGATACCTCCTCGGAGGTGGTT
>JBBTZN010000127.1:4465-10867 GCA_038061355.1 Patescibacteria group bacterium
CACTCTCGCCGTTTTGGGAGCGGCTATCACCGGTATGCTCGTTGTACTCGATCTTATTTCTGACGCCGCCGCCCGCGAAATCTTGCTTAAAACGGCTTGGATTTTGGGAATCGTGGCTGTCGCAAGTCTCGTCCTTCTCCTAATGAATGGCCCGCAGCAGAAATAGAGGTTATGGTGGCCAAAGTTGATAAACCGGTTGATATAGTAAATCCAAGCACCGGCCAGGTCTTGGCCTGGGAGGCGCCAGAGTTTTTTCATCATAGCAAAGGCTTTGTCTGGATGGTGATTGTTTGGCTGGTTGCCTTTGCGCTAGCGGCGCTTGCCTTGTGGTCGTATCGGTTGAGTTTCTCGGGAGTTTTAGCGGGCATTGTTCCGCTCGCCGCGGCCCTCGCCCTTACCACCCAGGGTCGACTCAAGCCCGATACTGTCCGGATCGCCCTCGATGACGCCGGCGTGACAGTTAAGGGCCAGCTCTATAGTTGGTCAGAACTCAAAAGCTTCTGGTTAGTTTTTTCCGAAATCTCCCAAGTTCTTTATCTCGAGACAACCCGACCACTTTTTTCGGTGGTTTCGATTCAACTGGCCAAAATGGACCCCGATACGGTGCGAACATATTTACTCAATCATCTTCCCGAGCGGTCTGACCGAGCCGAAGAGTTCGGCGATCGCCTGGCCCGCATTATCAAATTTTAGAGGCAGATAATGATCTAAACACATCTCTTATCTTTCGCATTTAATAAAAGTGCAGTAGTCTGCGAGAGGAGATGGAGATGATAAAACAGTTTTTGAAAGACACCGATCCCGAGCTCTACAATCTTATCCAACAAGAAACGCAGCGTCAGGCCGAAGGCTTGGAGCTGATTGCTTCAGAGAACTACGCCTCGGCCGCTGTCCGCGAGGCTCTTGGTTCGGTGCTAACGAATAAATATTCCGAGGGGTATCCGGGCAAGCGCTACTATGCTGGTAACCAGATTATTGACTCGGTTGAAACCCTGGCCATCGATCGCGCTAAGCAACTCTTTCAGGCTGAACACGTTAATGTTCAACCCCTTTCGGGCGGTCCGGCCAACATTGCGGCCTACTTTGCCCTTCTCGAACCGGGCGATACAGTGATGGGTCTTTCTCTTGACCAAGGCGGTCACCTTTCCCATGGCCACCCCCTCAATTTTTCCGGTCGTCTGTTTCAGATCGTGCCTTACTTCGTCGATAAGCAAACCGAACGCATCGATATGGCTGATGTCCGTCGCTTGGCTCGCCAGACAAAACCCAAGATGATCTTGGCCGGCTTTTCGGCCTATTCCCGAAATTTTGATTGGCCGGCATTTGCCGAAATTGCGGCCGAGGTTGGGGCGATTACGATGGCCGATATCGCCCACATCGCCGGACTGATTGCCGGCCAGCAACTCGATAATCCCGTACCCTATTTTGATGTGGTCACGACGACGACCCACAAAACCCTGCGCGGACCACGGGGTGGACTGATTATGTGTAAAGAGCAATTTGCCAAAGCAATCGATCGAGCCGTTTTTCCTGGTATCCAGGGTGGCCCACACGATCACGTGACGGCAGCCAAAGCCGTGGCCTTCGGCGAGGCTCTTCAACCGGATTTCAAGCAGTATGCGGCGCAGGTAATTCAGAATGCCAAATCTCTCGCCTCTGCTTTAGCGGAAAAAGGTTTCCGTATTGTTACGGGAGGGACAGACAATCACTTGCTTCTGATTGATGTTTTTGGCAGTAAAAAGCGAACCGGTAAGGAAGCGGAGACTATTTTGGATCAAATTTCGCTTTCGACCAATAAAAATATGATTCCTTTTGATACGAGAAAGCCACTTGATCCATCAGGAATTCGTTTAGGAACCGCCGCGATTACGACCCGGGGCATGAATGAGCCAGAAATGATCAAGATCGCGGGTTGGATTGACCAAGCTCTTGCCGTGCACGACGATACCCAGGCCCTCACCGCGCTACGCCTTGAAGTTGAGGAACTCTGTCGCCGATTTCCAATTCCGGGTCTCAATCAATAAACCCTACCACTCCACCCGTTTTTCAGGTATCATAACGGCGTATGATACTGCTTGATGGCCGCCGTGTCGGGCAGACGTGGCGGGATAGTTTAAAACCACGAATCGAAAGCCTAAAAAAACGAGGAATCACGCCCGGGCTGGGTGTTATTTTGGTTGGCGATGACCCCGCGAGCCACCTGTATGTGGCTCGTAAAGAAGAGGCGAGTCGGGCCATGAGCTACCTGTTTCATAAACTTACGCTGCCCACGACTACCGAAACCAGTGAGGTTCAAGCGGCCATTGTGGCGCTCAACCAAAATCCAAAAATTCACGGTATTATTATCCAGCTCCCACTACCTGCTCAAATCGATACTGATGCCGTCCTGGAGACAATTGATCCCCAGAAAGACGTTGACGGTCTGCACCCGGCGAACCTTGGCGACCTTTTAATCGGCCATGAGCGGATGATACCGGCCACGCCTAAGGGCATTGTCCGGTTACTCGAGGCCTACAATATTGAGACGGAAGGCAAACATGTTGTGATTGTTGGCCGGAGTACGATTCTAGGTAAGCCGCTCGCCGCGCTTTTTCTAAACCGCAACGCCACGGTTACGATTTGTCATTCCAAAACAGAAAATCTCGGCTTCTTTACTCGCCAGGCGGACTTGATTGTGATGGATACGGGTGTGCCAAACCTTTTACAAGCTGACATGGTGGCCGCCAAAGCCGTCGTGATCGACGCCGGTATCACGAAGCTGGCGAGCGGTGCCGTGGTTGGGGACGTTGACTTTGTCGCCGTGGCGCCAAACGTGGCGGCTATTACGCCGGTGCCCGGCGGTGTTGGCCCAATGACGATTGCCGCCATTCTCGACACAACCCTCGAATTAGCCGAAAGGACGCGTTGAAATGACTGCCCAGAGTCTGGCCATTATTCTACCGGCCTACAATGAAGCCAGTGTCATCGGTTCGGTGTTGGGGTCGCTACCTAAAAAACTACCCTGGTTTGACCAAATCCACACCCTGGTGATTGACGATGGCTCGACCGATGGGACGCACTTGGTGGCCCAGGCCGCCGGCGCTCACGTTGTTCGCCACCGCCTTAATCGCGGCGTTGGTTTGGCCACCATTACCGGCCTGGCCGTTGCCCGCCAGCTCGGCGTTGATGCCGTCGTAATGCTGGACAGTGATGGTCAACACGATCCGGTTGATTTGATGGCTGTGTTGGCCCCGATCCGCGCAGGTAGCGCTGATTTTGTGTTGGGAACTCGCCTCAAAAATTCCGGTAGCGGTATGCCCGTCATTCGTAGATTGGGTAATCGAGCGATGAATCTTATCGTCTGGCTCTCAAGCGGTATAAAGACAAGCGATTCTCAGTCGGGGTTTCGAGCCTACAATCGCTATGCGCTTGAACGCCTCTTTCTCACCACCAGTGGCTATGAAGTCTGTACTGAAATTCTCTTAGCCGTCCGCCGAGCTGGTCTGCGTCAAGTAGAGGTGCCGATTCGAACAATCTACACGGCTTATTCGAGAAAAAAAGGTCAACCAGTGACCAATGCCATCAATATCTTGATCCGTCTTTTGGTAAAAGCGCTTAGCGGTTAAATTGAGAAAGAGCTAGATATGATCCCTGAAATTATTGCCGCCTCATTCGCCCTGCTCGTTTTGCTCAAGTCCTATGATGAGTTTCGCCGTGGTCGCGAACCGCTCCCCGTTTTCCTCTTTTGGCTCGTTACCTGGTTGGCGGTGTTAGTGATTGCGTTTTTCCCAGGCGTCACCTTCTGGATTCGGGATCATATATTAGGTCCACGGGCCGGCCTAGGGACGATCTTTGGGATTGCCATCGTCTTTCTCCTGTTTCTCAACTACCGCATGTACTTAAAAGCCGACCGTGTTGAACGCGATCTTCAAAAGCTCATTTCTGATTTGGCTGTCCATGAGTTTGAGAAGAGCCAAGATTCTAACAAATAAATCGATGAAAGTTTTGTTTGTTTTAGAACATTTTCACCCTTTTGTGGGAGGGGTGGCGATCCTGTTTGAAGAGCTAGCCAAAGAGCTGACAAAACAAGGTTGCCAAATTGAGGTCGTCACGACCTGGCTACCGGGTCTTGCGCGCGATGAAGTCTGGAACGGCATTGCTATTCATCGCGTCAAAACGCCACCGTTTTCCCGTCGTTACTGGTTTACAATTCTCGCGATTCCAGCAACCTGGAAACGCGCCAGAAAGGCAGACATTATTCAAACGACAACGTATAATGCAGCTTTACCGGCTTGGGTTGTGGCAAAGATTGCTCAAAAGCCGATTGTTATCACCGTTCATGAGGTTTGGGGTAGACGCTGGTTGACCTACCCAGGTAATAAAATGCTCAACTGGATCTATTATCTGATTGAAAAAATGATCGTGCGATTACCATATACTCAGCTTCTAACCGACTCACAGGCTACGGCGGCTGATCTGGTATCAGTTCGAAAAAATAAACTCCACATCGACGTGGCGTATCCAGGTATTGATTATCATCTCTTTGACTCCAAGCTAATTACGAAAGATAAAGCGCGCAGTGAAGTTGGTCTCGATGATAATTTTTGGTTTATTAGCTATGGCCGACCCGGTATATCGAAGGGCATAGAGTATCTGGTTGAAGCGATGGTGGAATTGAAGGTTTTAGATCCCAAAGCTCGATTACTTCTTATTCTCAACGAAGATCCCAAGGATCGTTATCTTATAATTAAACAGCTGATTACGCGCCACAAACTTGAGCAATCTGTTCGGCTTATCAAACCCGTCTCTCGGGAAAAACTTCCTATTAATATTGTGGCTGCCGACTGCGTTATTGTTCCGTCGCTCGCCGAAGGATTTGGTTTTACCGCCGCCGAGGCCTGTGCGATGGGACAGCCACTGATTACGACGACGGCTGGCTCGCTGCCAGAAGTGGCTTGGGGGCGAGTTAATTTTGCAAAACCTGGTGATACGGCCGACTTGGTTAAGGTCATGCGCCTCGCGTTGGCTCATAAATATGGGTTAGTTAAAACCAAACACTTTACTTGGCAAATGACCGGACAAAAATATCTCAATATCTATCAACAGGTTCTGGGAGCTGGTTCTCATGAAAATTCTTGAGCTTGTCCACCGATTTCCGCCCTCCATCGGCGGCTCACAGCATTATGCCTTTAAGATCGGCCAGGCCCTGGCAAAGCTTGGCCACACCGTTGATGTCGCGACGACTCGTTCCCTTAGTCCCGGAGATAGTCGGGGGATTGGGGTGGGTGGAGTTTCGTGGCGCAATCGTTACCCGAATCTCCAGGGCAAAAGCGAGAGTGAAGGGCTAACCATCTACCGGTTTAGCCCGTCTTTCGAGGCCTATACGTATCTGTTCACCCCCGGGCTTAAAAAGTGGGTTCGCGCCAATAGGAGTAACTATGATATCATTCACGCTCATGGCTATACGTTTCTCGAACCGCAATATGCGCTTGTCTCTAAGGGACAAAAACCGGCCCTAGTTCTTTCTGGCCACGATCTCACCCAGCCCCATAAAAACCCTTTACTTTCCCTCTCGCTGCGCCTACATAACGCCACGCTCGGGAGGCGGCTGGTCGACCATTACGACAGTTTTATCGCTCACACCCCAGAAAATGTGGCTGATTATCGTCGGCTGGGTGTCGAAAATGGTCAGATAACAGTCATCCCCAGCGGTATTGACGCTGACCGATTCGAGATGGCGTTGGCCGACAAGCCAAGAGGGCGAACAGAATTGTTATTTGTTGGCCGGCTGGTGGCTTATAAAGGCGCTCAATATCTCATCGAAGCCATGCCGGCCATTCTTCAAAAATTGCCCGAGGCCCACGCGACGATTGTTGGTGAAGACCAAGGCTACGGTGCCTATCTTCGCCGACGAGTCGCCGAACTCAACTTGAGAACGGCTGTTACTTTTACGGGCCGAGTCGATGAGGTTGAGTTAATTCGGTACTATCAAGATGCTCACTTCTTTGTTTTTCCGTCTATCAACGAAGGTTTTGGGTTGGTTGTTCTGCAAGCTATCATGGCCGGCTGTTACCCTATTTTGGCCGAGGCTAAGGCTCTCAAATATCTGCTGGCCGACATTGGTGGGACCCCGCTTGCCATGACGAGTGTGAGTACGATTGCCCAGCAGATAGCGACGATTGTTTTAGCAAGTAGCCCGCGCGATCTCTCGGCACAAGTGAGCCAGATGCAAAAAAAGGTGAGGGCAGACTATGCCTGGCCGGCGATTGCCCAAAAATACCAGTCGCTTTTTGAAGATTTGCTTAGAACAACAGATTCTAAAGGCTATTGAGACATGCTGAAAGATATCTTCCTAGGACTTACGCAAATTTTCCTTCACTCCAGGAGTGTCCTTCGCACAGCTCAGGATCGTCACTCCTGGAG
>JBBTZN010000128.1:0-2792 GCA_038061355.1 Patescibacteria group bacterium
TTAATTCTCTCCGCGAAACCGGAGCCATCCCCGAAGTGCCGGTCTTTCTCGATAGCCCCATGGCCATCCATGCTACGGAGATTTTTGAAAACCATACCGATCTCTGGAGTAAGCAAGCCCGCACCGAATTCACAGCTGACGATTTTTTTGCTTTCCCTGGCTTACGCATGACGGCCACCCGCGAAGAATCGCGGACAATCAATGGGGTGCCGCCGCCCAAAGTGATTATCGCCGGTTCGGGCATGATGCATGGTGGCCGCATCTTGCACCATGCCAAACGCTACTTGTCTGACCCCAATTCCACCCTGCTGATTATTGGCTATCAGGCCGGGGGGACTTTGGGCCGAACTTTACTTTCGGGCGCCAAACATGTCCGCATTCATGGCGAACAGATCTTTGTTCGCGCCCAAATTAAAGCGATTGGCGCTTTTTCCGCCCACGCTGATCAGCCGCGCCTGCTGGCCTGGCTGAAAGCCATCGATCACGCGCCCAAACAGATTGCCCTCGTCCACGGCGAGCTCGATCAAATGCGGGCGCTCTCCCATTTAATTAGCCAAGATCTCCATGCGCCGGTGGCTCTACCGAAAATTGGGGAGTCGGTGGAGGTTCGATGACGGCTTTGTATCTCGGCAGCGACCATGGCGGTTATCGGGCTAAAGTTGCTCTTAAAGTTTGGCTGGCGGGCCAAGGTTGGGCGGTGACCGATTGCGGCACCGAGACCTTCGACCCCAATGATGACTATCCGCTCTACGCGGCCGCGGTGGCGCGGCTGGTGAGTGCCGACCCCACGAGTCGGGGCATTCTCCTTTGCCGGTCAGGGCAAGGCATGGCGATTGCCGCGAATAAATTTCCTCGCGTTCGGGCCGCGGTCGCCTGGAATCAAACCTCGGTCGTGGCTAGTCGAACTGACGACGACACCAATATTCTTTGCCTTCCTGCCGATCAGCTGACCGAATTAGAGATTAAAGAACTGGTTGGTCTCTGGCTGGCGACTCCGTTGAAGAGTGACGATCGTTACCGCCGGCGCCTTCGGCAAATCGAGCAACTTGAAGCCGAGACAATGTGCGGTCAAATCCGAAATCCGAAACTCGAAATCAGAAACACGCATGGGAATACGGAGTTTTAATTTTTTCGGATTTATTATTTTGAATTTGTTTCGGACTTGATGCTTCGTATTTCAGATTTAGGAGATTTATGGTAACAATAATCCCTGCTATTCTGAGTCATAATCTGCTCGATTTCCATCAAAAACTCCAAATTTTGGCACCCTGGGCGCCGGGCGTCCACATTGATATTGCTGACGGTCAGTTTGTAGACAATACCACCCTCACGTATGAAGCTATGGCCCCCTTGCTAAGAGAGAGTCATTTACCAATCGAGCTCCATTTGATGGTCGCCAAGCCTTGGCCCGTCGCCGAAATGGCGGCAGATGATTCTCTGGCGCGTATTCTTATTCATGCCGAAACGATTACCTCCCCAATCGAATATATGACGCACCTGGCGGACGGTTGGCCCCTTGGTTTAGTTTTTAATCTGACGACCCCCTGGGGTATTTGGCAGCGCGAATTAGCCACGCTTTCGGAGATTATGCTGATGGGTATTGAACCCGGCTGGCAAGGAAAACCTTTTGATTCACAGGTACTAAAACGGCTTAAGTTTTTAAAACAGCATTGCCCGGCGAGCAAAGTTGCGCTCGATGGGGGCGTGAGCGCCCAGACAATTAAAGCGATCGTCGCCGCTGGTGCCGACCAAGTGGTGGTTGGCAGTGCCCTCTGGAACACTTCCGATCCCGAAAAAACCTATCACGAACTCGGCGTTCTCGTCTCCTAATAACCTAAGAACCTAAGAACCTAGTTCGTCGTCGGTAAAGCCTGGCGCTCCACGGCCTTGGCCGTTGGTCTAAATTCGAGATATTTGCCCAGCGCCAAACGGGTCTGGGCGTCAATGGCCGCCAGTGACCCAAAGAGGATGTTGGCCAGCGGGAGAAGAATCGGTGCCAAAATCCATTCCACGAGATCGTTGGAGTGGAGGCGGAAGCGGGGGCGGGGTGGCAGTAAAAGCCGAGAAATAACAATCGTGATAACCATGCCCCCCATCGCAAATTGAAGCAAATGTTGATAGTCAGCGGCAAAATGAAAGGCAAAGACGGTTGTTCGAAAGGTCTGGTTAATCAGCATCGGCAACCAGCCGAAGATCGCCAGCACCAGTGAGGTCACCGCCCAGGTCGTGTGTCCCTCTATGAGACGCAGGGCCTGTAGCCAACTACTCCGGGGAAGTTGGTGGCGTCTGGCCCACATTTGGGTTAGGACAAAGGGCACATCCGAAACACCCCAGGCCCACCGTCGTTTTTGAATATACTGCTCCTGATACGTCATCAGGTGTCCGTCGGGCGAATGGACAGCGTCTTGATAGATGGGTACGAAAATCGGCGCCACCGTGTGTTCGCCATTGGTGGCAAAGAAACTCCGCCAGTACTGATGACCATCTTCGACGATCGTTGTTTTTGACCAAAATTTGCTCTTGAGCAGAAGGGGCAAGCTCTGACTATGGGCCGAGAAATTGCGCAGCCGATAGGGGCGCGTCGCTTCGATCATCTGCCAAAACGAGCTGCCCACCGAGATCGAGCGCACAATCATCGGCACGGCCCAAATGTTGTTAAAATACATGGGCAGTGGCTGATAACTCATCAGATGTGGCCGCGGGGCGGTCAGAAATGTCCAGGTTAGGGCGGCGAAATAAACCGGATGCACGCGATTGTCGGCATCAAGGGTTGTTACCAGAATGTTGGTAAA
>JBBTZN010000128.1:2802-4600 GCA_038061355.1 Patescibacteria group bacterium
TTCCGCGCTGTAGCTGATATTGGCGCCTTTACCAATGATTTCGTCTGGCAAATCAGCCGGATGAACAGTGACAAAAACACCACCAAAGGTTTGGCCGTATTGTTGCTTCAGTCGCTCGCCATTAGTCACGCCCACCTCACCACACCGCGCCTCGGTGGCTAAAACAACTAAGATGCGCTCCAGCGGGTAAGTTGAAGCTTTGAGGGCTTCCACCGTCGCCTCTAGAATCGGCCAGGTTTCTTTGGAATTGGCAATAATTACCAGGTGATAAATATCAGGCCAGCGGTGGCGCGTGGTCTTTGTCTCGTCGAGTTTTGTCAGCCAGTTGGTGCGGATCTCTCGACGATAGGTTCGAAAACCCATAATCAGATGAATTGACATGAGAATACTATTAGCAAACCAGTAAATCGCGTAGACCAACACCAGCGCCGCGGTAATCACCGGGCTTTTAATCGAAAAAACAGTTAAGCCAAGCAGAATTGACCAGGTAATCAGGGCGGGCAAGATCTCCAAAAAGCGGTAGGCGGCTGTTTTGCTCATAGACCTCTAAATAAGATAGAGAAAAACGAGGACGAGTATTTCATAGATAAAAGCCGTTCCAGCCAGAAGAGAGCTGGCGAAGGCTTCGCGCTTTAGGATGCCAAGAGAGAGGCCAATATTAAGCAGCACTAGGCTGTGAGCGGTTAGTAAGTAGCTGGCCGGAATCGTTTGATCAGCTCCGAATTGGTGCCAAATGTACCAAGACAAACCACCCAAGCCAAACGTCAGACCAATAATAATAAAATAGGTGAGCCCGGCCTGTCGGACGGTCTGCCAAAACTGATTGAACCACTGAATTGTGATCGCTAATTTCAAGTGAGTTACCTTATTTTCTACCGTACTACCCTTGGAGCCGATGGGCGCCTGCCTGCCGGTAGGCAGGGATTTGAACTCGGGACCTTTGCTTGGAGTTTATCCGTCTCTGGCGGAAAAGCATTGCTCTACTTCACCCCGCCAAAGGCGGTGGCGAAACCTGTACCAATTGGAGCCGACGGCCGGACTTGAACCGGCGACCCATGCTTTACGAAAGCATTGCTCTACCACTGAGCTACGTCGGCTTGGTTCATCGGCTCTAATTAGTACAGGAGTAAACCGGATTTTCTTAGTGATCACCTTTCTAATCTGGAGCGGGAAACGGGAAATCTCACTTTTTGGAAACCCACGGTTTCCAACGGACTTGAGCGGCAAGCCTTCCTGTCCTGCCTTCCTCTTGCGGGAAAACACCGTGTTTTCCCGACCCCTTTCCCGTTCGATCCCCGACCTTCCAAAGATATTCCGACCTCAAGAGATCAGAATGTCTTTGGAGCGGGAAACGGGGATCGAACCCGCGGCCTATTGCTTGGGAAGCAATCGCTCTACCACTGAGCTATTCCCGCACAAGTATTTTTAACCGATACGGGTGAGTTCGGCTCGATCAACTTTTTGTTTAAGCTCACGTTTGATCTCGGCAATATCGTTCCGGATCGCCCGAAAGTCTGCACTGTGTCCCGAAAGCACTTGACTATGTTCCCCCAGTACTCGGCTATGTTCCCTTTGCACGTTTTTGATAACAGTAATATCCTCGGTATTCTGGGCAACCATCTCCGTCAAGGTATCAAATTTTTGGCTATGAGAAGTCACAATTTCAGTCACAACGCGCAACTGCCCCCGAATTTCTTCCTGGAGCACCATCACTTCAGTCGCGGTAAATTCTTTTTTAGAAGCCATAATCCTCCTGCTTCCTATCCTATTCTCTATCGCTTTCAACCTGGCGGAGTTC
>JBBTZN010000129.1:0-6550 GCA_038061355.1 Patescibacteria group bacterium
AACGGTTAGAGGCGCGTTTACAGGCATGTTGGCCTTTGCGCAAAAGATTGAAACGAATCTCCGGCCGATAACCGTTACATCTGTTAGTTTGATCGACAGTGGTGACCAAAACACCGCTAATCAACTAACAGCTACTATCCAAATGCGGTTTGTTAGGACGGCCGGCGTTAGCGGGGGAGGGTCCCGATGAAGTCATATACATCGCTTATCTTTGGAATTGTTAGTCTCGTTATCGTTCTCGGTCTTATTACTTGGGTAATAAGAAGTCGTCCAAGTGAGAATGAGATTTCTAATGCTGTTTCGGCTCTGCCAGCCCTACCAACGACCGAGCTCAACGACAATGTTTTTAAGCCTCTTACAGATCGACAGATGCATGGCACTCTGCCGGTGGCGCCACTGCCACCAGAACCGACGCGCAGCGATCCATTTAATTAGTTCCGATTAATTAATGAGTACAATGAATGCCGTTATCAACTATAAATTCAGCAACCGAGACACTAACTGATGAAGCTCGGCTCAAGGAGGCGAGTACTGTCTTGGGTGTACCGTACGTGAGACTTATTGGTCGACGAATTCCCGAACCTGTTCTCCGGCGAATTCCCGAGGAAATTGCCCGAAGTGAAGAGATTGTGGCCTATGACGAACACCGACTTGCCTCGGGGCGGCGGATTTTACGTTTGGCGGTGAGCGATCCGACCTTACTGGAGCGTGAGGCTCCAGAGGTGGTGACACGACTACATATTCAAGATGGTTATCTTATTGAAGTTGCTTTAACGCCTAAGCGGGATCTCGAAGCGATTTTGGGACGTTATAAAACCGTTTTTCGGATTAATGATTCCACCCGGACGACGCCAGTCGCAAAGTCGGGAAATGATCAGCCGTGGTCACAAGCTCAATCAGCGTCAGTCTCTCCACCGCCAGCGCCGACGGTTTTTGAATCGGTTGATCTAATTCATCGAACGATCCCGCGTGATGTTTTGGAGCGTATTCCCGAAGAAACCGCTCGAAAATATAGGGTCGCTGTTTTTGATGCCCTCGATGGGGGCCAGACGATTCATGTGGCAGCGGCCCAGCCTGACAATCCTCAAGTTGAGGAATTATTACAATTTATCCGCCAGCGTAATCATCTGAAATTGAAGGTATTTCAAACTTCGAGAACATCGATTGAGGCGGCGCTGGTCCAATATGAGAGCGGAGAACCTGTCGTACCCCTTCTTAAAAAACCCGAGCTACCGCCTAAAGTCGCTTCTGTGTCACTGTCGAGAGTCCCTAAACAAGATGCTAGCCCTGAAGTAGCAGTGGCTACGCCAGCCATTTTAGCAAAAGAAAAGGCGCCGGCCGAAGTGCGTAGTGACCAGCTTGTGACACTCGATTTGCACGTTCCCAAAGAGGAGACGAGTTCTCTGATTCCGCTCAATGCCGATGTGGAACGGGATTTGCAAGCAATTGTTGGTTTTGATATTGCGACTGTTGAACAGCTAAAAGAGATTGTTAAAACCGGTTTTATCCCCAAAATCGTGGGGGCGATTCTGCTACTGGCGATTATCCAAGAGGCAAGTGATATCCATATCCAAGCTGACGAAGAGCATGTTCTGGTTCGCTATCGAGTTGATGGGATTTTGGCGGATATTCTTTTAATGCCGATCGCTCTTCAGGCACCAATCATTTCTCGGATTAAGATTTTGGCCAAGATGAAAATTGATGAACAGCGTATTCCGCAAGATGGTCGGTTTGACGTTTTAGTAGGAGACCATGATGTTGATCTGCGGGTCTCCACCTTCCCCACTGTTCGGGGTGAGAAAGTCGTCATGCGTCTTCTGGATAAATCTCTCGCCCTTCAGAAACTTGAGGATCTTGGAGTTATGGGCTCACGACTGGAGTTGTTGCGAGCCCAAATTCATAAACCCTATGGTGTTGTGTTAGCAACAGGTCCGACTGGGTCAGGTAAATCGACAACTTTGTATGCCATCCTGCAAGAGATTTCAGGTCCCACTGTCAATGTTGTCACTCTCGAAGACCCGGTTGAGTACGAAGTGCCCGGTATTAACCAGGCACAGATTAAACCAAAAATCGGCTTTGGTTTTGCCGAAGGGTTGCGGGCAATTTTACGCCAAGATCCGAACATTATTATGGTTGGTGAGATTCGCGATCTGGAAACAGCCCAAATGATGACCCATGCCGCCCTGACGGGCCATCTTGTCCTGTCAACCTTACACACCAATGATGCTTCGGGCGCCTTACCGCGACTGATGAATATTGGGGTTGAACCTTTTCTAATTACTTCAGCCATGAACGCGGTGTTGGCCCAACGGCTCGTCCGTAAACTCTGCCCAAAGTGTCGAGTAACCTGGACGCCGCTAGCGGAAGTTACCACTTCAATTTTAGAAAAATTAGCGGTCGGTACAAGTCCGGAGTTAGCTGAAGCGCGGAAGAAACCAATGAATTTTTACAAAGCCAAGGGGTGTGAGGCGTGTACAAATGGTTTTAAGGGTCGGATTGGTATTTATGAAGTTTTGGTCATGAATGACACGATTGAAGAACTGGCTGTTAAAAAAGCACCAGCTTCCGAGATCGAAAAAGCGGCCGTCTCGCAAGGAATGGTGACGATGGAGCAAGATGGTTTACTTAAGGCTTTGCTAGGTTTAACCACCCTGGAAGAAGTCTTGCGTGTGATTAATGTGGAATAGGAGTCTGATGAACGAAGCCAATTACCCCCAAGAATTAAAAAAACTCCTCGAGTCATCAATTGCGGCTGGAGCAAGTGATTTGCATATTACGGTTGGTGTGCCGTCGATTATTCGCGTTGATGGTCGGCTTGTTTCTTTGCCGCACGACGCCGTTTTTACTGAAGAGCGGGTTAAGAAGCTTATTACGGCGGTACTCCTACCTAAACAAATCGAGAAGCTGACGCAGGAACGGGAAATAGATTTTTCTTTTAGTTTTGGCGAAGCCAGGATTCGGGCGAATATCTATCACCAACGGGGAGCGATGGCCGCCAGTTTTCGGTTTATTCCTCGGCAGATCCGCAATCTTCAAGACCTGAATTTGCCGCCAATTTTAGAACGCTTCACCCAATCCACCCAGGGTCTGGTGATTATTGCCGGGCCGACCGGCCATGGTAAATCAACAACCTTGGCTGCTTTGGTCGAATTGATTAATGAATCGCGTTCGGATCATATTATTACGATTGAAGATCCGATCGAGTATGTTTTTGAGCATAAGAAGTCCATTATTTCCCAGCGCGAAGTGGGATCGGATACAAATACGTTTGGTCGAGCCCTGCGGGCCGCTTTACGTGAAGATCCGAATGTTATTTTGGTTGGCGAAATGCGCGATCTTGAGACAATCGAGGCGGCCCTCACTATCGCCGAAACTGGTCACTTGGTCCTAACGACCCTGCATACGAATTCAGCGGCCCAGACAGCCGATCGGATTATTAACGTCTTTCCACCTCATCAACAAGAGCAGATTCGCATGCAGCTGGCTAACGTTTTGATCGGCATAGTCAGCCAGCGCCTCCTGCCGCGGGTGGCGGGCGGACGAATTGTGGCGGCGGAAATTCTGATTGCGAATAATGCCGTTCGAACGATGATTCGCGAGGGAAAGAGTCACCAGGTTGATAACATTATTTCAACCTCGGCCGCCGAGGGGATGATCGGTCTCGATAAGGTTCTCGCCGAGCTCGTATCTAAAGGTGAAATCAGCCTCGATGACGCCTTAGCCTGGGCACTCGATCCGAAAGCGTTTAAGATGTTGGTATACTAGATTATGAAATGTCAAATGACAAAATCCAAATTCCTAATATACGGAATTAATGCTCATTGGTTCGTCCAAAACGGACTATGGACCTGGAGGGAATGTGCGGTTTAATCCATTTCGCAATCGGGTCTCCGTCGCGGAACGGGCCTTTGTGGCCCGTCAGCTGGCGACGATGTTGACATCGGGATTAGCGATTGACCGAGCAGTGGCGATTTTAGCCCATCAGACCGGCAACCGCTATCTGGCGGATATTTTTGATCAAATTTCCAAAGATCTCGAATCAGGGTTAGCTTTTTCGACCGCGGCGGCAAAGTTTCCGCGTCTCTTTAACCGCGTCTATCTCAATGTGGTCATAGCTGGTGAATCGGTTGGGAAACTCGCCGAAGTTCTGCAAGAAGTAGCTGGCCGCCTCGAGCGCGAAAATGAATTTACAAGTCGGATTCGGGCGGCCCTTTACTATCCGATTTTTATTCTGGTAGCGATGGTTTTGATCGGCATTATTCTGATGATTACAGTGGTACCAGAATTCAAGAGTGTTTTTTCGGAAGCGAATATCCCACTCCCGCTCACAACGACTATTTTAATTGCGGTTAGCGATTTTTTGGCGGCCCAGTGGCTACTGACAATTTTTGGTTTTATCGCGCTTGTGTATGGTTTTCTCTACTATGTCCGATCAAAACAAGGCAAGTATCTCCTCGATTTTATGTCGCTCCGAATTCCAACTGGCATTGGCGTGGATGTCTATATGTCGCGTTTCGCCCGCACACTCGCCCTTCTTTCTCGTTCGGGAACACCAATTATTGAAGCCTTGACGATTACCGCCGAAGTGATAAATAACCGATTTTATGCGGCGGTTTTGGCCGAGGCCCGTGATGAAATTGCGCGAGGGATACCCCTATCGGTGCCTCTGTCGAAAAATCAAATTTTTCCCGTGATTGTACCGCAAATGGTTTTAGTGGGTGAGCAGACAGGCAAAATGGATGACGTTCTGACTAATTTAGCTGACTACTATGAAGAGGAGACAAGCAACAAAATTAAAGCCCTTCAAAGTTTGTTTGAACCGGCTATTTTGATTTTAGTTGGTTTGGCAGTGGCCTATTTGGTTTTTGCGATTTTCATTCCACTTTATAGTATTACGCGTTTCCTGTAGGATGAGTTTATATGAAGGAGGATGATGAGAATTCAGAATTCAGAATTAAGAATTAAGAATTCCAGAATGTTGCGACATTCTGGCGGTTTTACCCTAGTTGAACTCTTAGTGGTAGTGGCTATTATTGGCATGCTGGCTGGGTTGGTTGTCGCTAATGTCGGTTCAGCCCGAAGTAAAGCGCGTGATGCGGCCCGCCAAAGTGATTTGCGAACGTTGCAAACGGCGATTGAACTCGCTTATGCTTCAACGGGTATGCTGCCCGGTCTTTCACCGGCTGGCCAAGGAGCCGGAACAACGTTTGCTTCCAATGTGGCTAATATTAATCCTGATCAATGGATTCCTGACCTCGTTCCAAATTATGTCAGCCATGTGCCACTTGATCCCAAGAACGACGGGGCCTATTTTTATAGATATGTTTTGGGATCTGGTGTCCAGACCGGTGCTTATTTCCTAGAAGGTCGACTCGAGGCAAGTTTGAGCAAACCAACTTTGACAACTATTCCGAGCGATGATCCGGCGAGTATCGGCGCCTTCGTGACGGGTAGTTATTTGCTAAAGGGCGCCGGTTTTTTACGCTTTTCGGGAGGAGCGATTCAATAATTTTTTGTTAACCAACGTTGATCCCGGTGTCACACCGGGGAGGTCGAGCGACGATGGGAGGGAATTATCAATTATTCTTATGGAGTACAAATGAAAAAACAACGTGGTTTTACCCTGATTGAGCTCTTGGTAGTAATTGCGATTATCGGTATCTTGGCCGGTATGGTCATTGTGTCTTTGGGTGGCGCGCGCGAAAAGGCTCGCGATGCTCAACGCAAATCCGATCTTCGTCAATTAAAAACTGCTCTGGAGCTTTATAATGGCGATAATCAAGCCTATCCGGGAAGCAACGGAGCATATGCCAACTGTACCGATTTGTCACAGATGGCAGCAGTCTTTCAGCCCGCCGGTGGCACCCCGTACATTCGAACGATCCCCAAGGATCCAAAGTATGATGCGGCAAATGCAGCGGCCTGGCCAAATTACTGCTTTATTTCGGCCAACGGTTCGGGCTATGTGATGTGGGCGAAGCTGGAGAACGGAAATGATAACGATAAGTACGTTCAAGCGACCCACGCTCCCACGAACGGAAGCCCGCCGCCCGCAGGTTATGCGCCGGCTGCTTATTTCGTTCAAAACGACTAATCTCCCCGGGCGTGATTCCGCTGACAATGGTCGGCGGAATCCGTTTTAGGAGATGTTATGACCTCTAGCAATCTTTTATTGGGCTTCGTCTTTATTTTTGGTTGTTTGATCGGTTCCTATCTAGCTGTTGTTATCGATCGGTATGGTACAAAACGATCAGCTAATAGCGGTCGCTCAAGTTGTAATCATTGCCACCGAACCTTAACCATCCGCGATTTAATGCCTCTTTTTTCCTATATTCTGTTACGGGGACGTTGCCGTTCCTGTCACAAGCCGATTAGTTGGCAAAATTTTGTTATTGAATTATTGGCTGGTGTTGGAGCCGCTCTTATTTTTTGGCAGGTAGGTTTCGGTTGGGTGACCGTAGGGTTGGTGATCGCTTTTTGGATTGGCCTCGTAATTTTTTGGATTGATCTGCGTGACTATATAATACCCGATGGGGCAGTTCTCGCCTTA
>JBBTZN010000130.1:0-2414 GCA_038061355.1 Patescibacteria group bacterium
ATGGCTCGTGGAACCGGTCGGAGAAGGCTGGCTATAAAGTCGTGCGGCTAGAATTGGATGAAAACCAAAAGGTGGTAGCGGTTCATGACTTTCTGACCGGTTTTTTGCAGGGTACAAATAAGGTTATCGGTCGGCCGGTCGATCTGCTCTTTGCTCCCAATGGCTCGCTTTATGTGAGCGATGACGGTAACGGGCGAATTTATAAAATCCAACCTGTTCACTAGATCTTCTTAAGGACGGTGCAACTGTCTTATCGCCGTCCATTTCAAAACCAAGAGAGGTCCATGTGGCCTATCTTGAAGTTTACCCCCCAGTTTTTTAGTCTCGTAATCTCCTGATCTCTGGTCGCTGTTCGCTAATCGCTAATCGCTAATCGCTAACTAAGTTCCTCGCGTTTTTCCCGCAGAAAAGCAAACCAGTCTTCAATCGCCACAAAAACAACTTTGAGCGGGGCTTCGATCAAGAAGTCGAGCACAAAGAGAACGACATTAATTTGGCGGACGGTTACGGACAGCCAGCGACCGATGCGCAAAAACGGTAGGGCAAAGAAGTCAAAAATAAGAATGGCAATCCCCTCGCTCTCGCGAATAACCGCCATCTCTTTAGCGCTGGCCCGAATGCGAAAAGCAAAGAACCCGACCACCGAGATAAAGAAGAGAAACACAAGCATGCTGGCGATGTTAAAGCTCAAACGATTAAGTACCCAGATGACGCCACCAAAGCTGACAACATAGGCGGCGAAGTAAAAGAGGGTATTAAAGAAGCTCTTAAAGCCGCTGCGCGGCCGATGCCCTTCAAATTCAACCAAGAAGGGTATGTCACCGTCGTTAAAGAGCATTTTGGAACGTTTTAAAAGGATTTCGTTATTGGTGCTCGATGGTGGACGAATAGAAAGGGCGGCAATCACCATCAGCAGCGGTGGGACGAGGATGTTAATAATCACGGGCAGATAAGCAATATGACCCATAGTTGAGAGATCATAAGGAATTTCTAGGGCTATACCGATAATGACTTTCGTAATAAATATGTAGACCGTGGCGCGAATCATCGCTCGATGCAGTTTGCCTTCAGTCCATTCGAGGCGTTCTTGGAGGAGGCTGGCCAACGCCCGATCGAGTTTGTCGGGCTGGTCAGCGAGCAAGTGAATGTCTTTGGCTCGTTCGTAGGCCAGGTCAGCCAGCAAAATATAGGGTGGGGTGAGGCGTTGGTAATGGCGCACGCGGGCTTCGATACGACGATCGTTGATCAAGAACTCGCATTTAACGATTTCGCGGAGCAGTTCACTAACGTGCTCGCCGGGCGTCGCCACAAATTTTTCCCAGATGGTCGGCAGCGAGCCGGGCGTCGTTTTGTCGCCTCGTTGAGTCAGGCGCCAGGTGGCAAGTTCGGCATCGGCTTTCAAAAATTGCCGTAAGGCAATCAGACGGATATCATCCGTGACGTTGGTTTTGGTATAGCTAGCAATCTCGACAGCGAGCCGTTCAGCGAGCACCCGATCGATGTAGGCCGGTGTCAGGTAATCTTCAATTTCGGCGGCGGCAATTCCTAAAAGTCGACGTTGCATGCGGATGAGTTCCGGCGGTTGGTAGCGGCGCTCGACAGCCGGTAAAGCCGCCAAATATTTTTTGAGGATTTCGTCGATTTCCATGGCTGTTCGCGTGGGATACTTGGCGTTTTCAATATAGGCGGCGCGAATCAGCTCGCGCGCCAGGGCTTCACCAATCGGTTTGCGATCACCCTCAATAAGAATCCGGCGAAAGAGAATCCGGCGAATGGCCAAGCGGCGGATAAAACGTTCTTCTTGGTAGTCAATCAGTTGACGCAGGCGTTCGTAAAAAGCGGTCAGGTGCCGCAGCGCTCCATGAATTTCAATCACCGATTCGCCCGCTGCCAGTGGTTTGGGCTGGCTGGTTTTGATGGCTTCAATTAATTGATCTTTGAGTTGCATTATTTCTGACATAATCGTATTCTACAACCTATTTATTGGTTTGGTATAGCTAGTCTTTGCATTGTACGCTTCTTCTGGCATAATGGCGAGGACAACTTGATAATCCGGAGTAGCTCAGCGGTAGAGCGCTCGACTGTGAAATGACGCAGCTTCTACGAGCAATCGTAGAATGAAAACGAGGTGAATTGTTCCGCGCTAGCGGGATCCCGCAACAAATTATCTTTTGGATAAAATGAAGCGGTGACGGGAAGCCTAAAGCCGTAAGGCCAAGGTAATCCGCAGCCAAGGTCGCTTAGGCGATAAGGTTCAGAGACTATCCCTTTGGGAGTACCTCGGTATCCACACCGGGGGAAGCGCCTCGGGTCCGATCTAACGTCGGACCATGATATAGTCCATCCCTCTTGGAAACTTGAGGAGCGATGTAATCGAGTGGTCGTCGGTTCGAATCCGACCTCCGGAGCCAAGT
>JBBTZN010000131.1:0-2690 GCA_038061355.1 Patescibacteria group bacterium
CAGAAGGATTGGGTCACTATTCATACGGGCCAGCACTACTCGCACGAAATGGATCAGATCTTTTTCCAAGAATTAAAGCTACCTAAGCCAACCTATCAACTCAAAATTGGTTCAGGTACGCAGGGTAAACAAACCGGGAAAATGCTCATCGAGATAGAGAAGATTTTAATTAAACTCTCTCCTGATCGTGTTTTAGTTCAGGGCGATACAAATAGCACCTTAGCTGGAGGACTCGCCGCCGCCAAACTCGGAATTCCACTCGGGCACATTGAGGCGGGGCTGCGCAGTTACGACCGAACAATGCCCGAAGAAATAAATCGCATTATAGTTGACCATCTTGCCGACTGGCTCTTTGCGCCGACAGCTGGCGCACAGGATATTCTCCTCCATGAGGGTATTGATTCAGACAAGATTTTCATGACTGGCAACACAGCCGTTGACGCCGTAAAGGCCAATATTGAACTTGCCAAAAAAAAGTCCCAGATTCTGACTCGACTAGGTTTAGCACCTCAACAATTTCTTCTGGCAACCCTCCATCGGTCGGCGAATGTTGATGAACCGACTAAGTTGCAAGAAATTATTCATGGCCTAGAAGAGGCGGCGGAAACCACGCAGCTGCCAGTCATCTTCCCCGTTCATCCTCGAACCCGCCAGCAAATCAAACAGTTAGCACTCACCCTCTCGCCAGCAATTCGGCTCGTGGAACCAGTCGGTTACTTTGACTGTCTCATTTTAGAAAAAAACGCCCGGCTGATTTTTACCGATTCGGGCGGCATCCAAGAGGAAGCTTGTATTCTGGGAACGCCCTGCGTGACCCTGCGAGAAAACACTGAACGGCCCGAAACAGTCGAAGTCGGCGCTAACTTTCTGGTAGGTAAGGAGCTAAACCGAAACGGTATACTCACTGCTCTCCACCAAATACTGAACTATGCACCGAGAGCTTGGAAGAATCCGTTTGGTGATGGTACAACCAGCACCCAGATTCTCAAAATTATTACCAAACGAATTTCCGCGACCAACGGATGATGGCTGGAGCAAGCAAATACTGATTGATTTGGGACATTTCGATTTTCTGGCCAATCCATCTCTTCCATGCATCGGGAAACCACCGCGGCCCTATCGCCTCGAACGTAAGACAACTAAAAAGATCAATAATCACCGGATTATCCAGCGGATCAATCAGAATATTAAAGCCAGTCACATCGGTATGAATAATTCCTTGGTGGTGGAGAGCTTCAACGGAAGATTTAATTTTTCGGAGAACGCCTTCAAAATCATCGGCTGTATGACTATCTACCCAAGCTTGATTCTTGTGTTGGGGCGGCGTGTAGGGCGAGCTGTTATCTAAAAGAAAATAACCATCTAAAAACTCGAGAGCCGTCGAGCAGATACAAATCTGTTCTATTTCTAGAACACCGGGGATTGGGTTTTGGCTCAATCGCGCGACGACTTCTTGGTAAATGGCGAACGAACGACGAACTGGCCAACCCTGGCGATGAGAGGTAGTAAAAACATTCGAAACCAGCAGGGTAGGGCCGATCCGGACACCTGGTATCTCTTTACGGGTTCCACCCAGAGCAATCAACTCAACTTTTCGTTGATGATAAGCTGGCCAAAGGCAGGTGGCGGAACAGGGATTGACACTTTGAATTTGACCGTCGGCCACCGTGGCAATCAAGCGGCCAAACGGATCAGTAATTGCACAGTCTCTTTTAGCGAACGCATTCATAGAGGCTACGGTAACGGACAAAAGCATCCGTCGAGAGGCCAATAATATTAACTTGCTTGAAGTCACCTTTTTCTTTCAAAATCTTCGGTAGATCGGCTTCTAACCAACCGTTCTTATCGCTGGTGCGGTGATCAATTTCAAAATACATCAATTGCTTGGCGCGGCTGGCGATTAGCTTTAGCAGAGCGTCGACATCAGCTTTTTCCCGCACGCCGTAGCCACTACCATCATAAAAAAAGTGGTGAAACAGGCTCAAACAGAGAACCACATCAGACTGCTTGAAGTCGGCTAAAAAGGGCTGGATCTCGCTCTCAATAAAGTGCGCATTTTTTGAAACGCCGTAGAGTCTGGCGAGACGATTTGCTGTGTCGATAACTGATGTCGCGGCATCAACCGTGGTGCCTTTGACGCTGTTGTGGCTATTGGAATCAATGCCTGTTGCCTCCATACCAACCCGGGCAAAATAATGGGAGAAAAAGCCGGTATTGCAGCCAAGATCAAGAATTGTTTTATCCTTTGGGTCAAAATGGAGCCGCATGGCATTCCTAATCATCGTGGCGCGATCCATACAAATCCGATCGAGCTGGCGATTAACATGCATCTTCACAAACGGATTAAAATCACCAGCGTCAATCAACGCCCACTGTTCAGGAGTTAAATCTTCCGGCTGGTAGTATTGATAAGGGCGAGTTAATTTTTCTTTGACGAAAATTTGAACTTTCTCGAAGAGCGTCATACATATCCTCCTCGCTGATTTCTGGTCATAAGCGTAGCAGTCGGACAGAGAAGGATCAATCCATCCATAATAAAATACTATACTCTCGGCCTGAATAAGCTACCCTCCAGGTTAGAACTGGGTTAGAATTGAATCAGTTATGAATAGAGCTAATACTGCCCACCAAACGATTTCAACAATCGGGACCCAGATTGGGCTTTTTGTCGTTTCGACAATTATTGGAAT
>JBBTZN010000132.1:0-297 GCA_038061355.1 Patescibacteria group bacterium
TCTGCCGAGAGAAAGTGTTGCAGTCGGATATGGGGTTTTGAAAGAGGTCTATTGGACGACAGCGGCCCGCTCGGTTATAGTCTGTTGATCTGTGCTCTGGTACGGATGGAAACTTTAGAAAGGGGGTGCGCGAATGGTTTGCTCCAACTCTGACTGTTGGGTAAAAACCGACCGACTGATCCAGACATATTGTTTCCGTTGTTACCAAGCCTGGCGAAAATTTGGTAAGCGGGCTTGCAATTTTTGTCCTCGCCGCGACGTTATTTCGAACTACACGCCAAAGCAATTACGGCGACT
>JBBTZN010000132.1:307-3746 GCA_038061355.1 Patescibacteria group bacterium
AAAGATAGTTACTTGCAAAGCCTGTTTGCCAGTTCGGCAGGCCGCCTGGTCGTATCGCGACGACTACTGCCAGGGTTGTCGGACGAAAGATCTTCCTCACAAAGCGGGAGGTCTGTGTCAGACATGTTACCGCCGCAAACAATTTTTGGGTGGCCCCCTCGTTTGCACCCAATCAGATTGTTCGAATCAAACCTATCGCAATTTTGCGGCGGGCGTAAATGTCATGTGCGCGGACTGTTACAATGAGCAGGGAAGACGTATTTTTCAGCTGATTGAACAAAGAATGCCACTAACAGAAATCGCTAAAAAATTTCGGCTTTCAACACGAACAATTAAGCAAATTTTGCGCTTTTACTCTCCTGGCGAAGAAAGCGATTTACGGCTCCACCATTATCATGTCGTTAAGACCGACAACCTTCAGTGACCTAATCCGCCTTCGGCGGACTTTAGGTCACTTTTGCATTGGTGGGGACGGCGGGCTGGCTGGTGGGACGGAGGTGCCAGCCGGGCTGGTGGCGAATTGGTGATAGGCAAAGTAAATCAAGACAACTAAACCAAGGCCTGTAATAAGGACAACACCCGTGCCGCCAAGAGTATCAAAACTAGCGAAGAGGGTGTAGAAAATGGTTAGTAAACCAGTCAGGAGGAGTCCCCAGCCAATAGGGCGGACAACCTTAATGAGCAGACCGAGAATCAGGAAAACGATCGAGAGACCTAGCGTAATCATAAAGATTGTGCGCTGCTGGGCATCGTAGGCCAGGCTATTATAATCAACCGTGTTGTCCGTAAAAGTAGCGACCGCGTTGATAATCACCATGCCCGAAAAGAGGAAGGCCAGAAAACCCATCGCGAGAGACTTGATGCCTGAAAGAGTTGGCACTGTTCGGCCAGCCTGCGTATCTTGAGCGGTCACCACATAGCCCGCCGCAATCACTACCAATAAACCAAGGATGACAATGAGAAGTTTCATGACTGGTTCAAAACCCGGAAAGTGCAAGGAGACGATTGTAATAAGGTAAAGCAGACCACCGGTAGCCAGAGAGACGCCAACAACTGGCACACGCCGAGCCATGAGACCGAGAATAAAGACGACTAAGCCGAGGCCAACGCCAAAGCCAAACTGGAAGGTAGACGTTTCCTGCGAAAATTCGCCGCCCGGGAGCAAAGTTTTTTCTAAAAAGTAGAGAAAAAGCGGGGTAATGACGGTAATCGCAAAGCCGAGGGCATATTGGCGCATTTCCTCGCCAGTCAGATGGTGGGCCGGTACACCATTAACTTGGTCAGTGGGATTATGCAGCCGTTTTATCCAACGAACTATCAAGCTGACCAGCCAGATAACCAAAGCAACCGGGAGAACGACGCTCCAAAGTAATTCCCAGGGGTCAAAATAACCGTACATATTCCTCCTTTTAATCCACTACTCTACGTTAGGCTTTTTGATGAGCGGCGGCCCGGCGTTCGCCCCAGATAACGAGAACTATCAACAGCAGTAGCACAATCAAAGCAATAAGGAATTCAGGCCAAGAGAGGGCAAACCACGAGCTGGCATACGTGCCGGTGACGGTATAGGTTTCGTTGGGATCAAGATTGGTGGTCGATTTGATAAAGGCGCTGGAATCAGAGTAGCTACCATCCAAGCCAAGCTCATACTTATTGGAAAAAGATTGGAGAGTGGCGACCGCCAGCCCCTCTGCCAAAGAACCATCATTCGAGGAGTAATTTGTTTCCGACTTGCCACCCTCTAAATAGAGATCGCTGGCGACATCAACGCGGACACGGACGCTGGCCAGATCGAGAGCGACGGCCGGGGTAAGGTATGAGAAGTTTGAAACACCGGTCGAGGTTTTGGTGACTGTACCGCTAGTCTTGTAGGCAAGAGTTAGCCTGGCCGTGTCGCCAGCCGCCAGCGGGACGGGAAAGGTAACTGTTTCGCGCACACTATCCGCCGCTTTATCAGCTTTTGCTTCCAGCAGACTCACGCAGTGATAGGTGGTCTGTTTAGTATCGGTTGGGTAATCATCATAAACAACATCAGCCTCGCAGTTAGCACTCTCAATATTAGAAGTACTTTGGTAGCGATAAAAAACTCGCAAGACACGAACCGATGTGCCAGGAATATCGAGGGTGAGACTCTTAAGCTCGCTACCCACCCCACCGATTTCCAATTCAGCGGCCACTGTTGCTTCACCTTCGCCGTCATAGACCACGGTGGCGTCGAGATTCGACTCACCAGTTTGGTAGGGACTTGGGTACGGGTAAGCCAAAGACGCCATTACTAATTGAGGTGTGATCACGACACTTGCCACCATTAGCAAAAACCATGTTTTCATATCCCTCCTTGCCTCATTGTTACTAGTTTATCACATTTATAACATTATAAATTTGGTAAATAATCTCGCGGATCAACGGGTACACCATACTCGCGAATTTCAAAGTGCAGATGCGGCCCGGTCGACCAACCGGTTGTACCCATATAACAGACAAGATCGCCACGACTGATCGTCTGACCCACGGTTATACCCTGGGCAAAGGATTGGCAGTGGCCATAAAGCGTGGCAAACCGGGCGTTGTGGCTAATTACTACAAAGTTACCATACCCATACGTTAGCTGACCAATATAGTTAACCACCCCGTCGGCCGAAGCGACAATTTCAGTACCGGCATAGTTTGGTAAATCGAGACCGGTATGAAAACTTTGGAAGGGCGTCTGGCCACCAAAGTTAGTGCTAATGTACTTAAAACTGGTGGGCCACTGAAAACCAATGTTGGAAACACCCTTAGGAATTTCGCCTCGGGCGCGCTGGGCGGCCTTCCTTTTGGCTTCTTCCATCAGCTTGGTAAGTTCGTTATTCACGTCAGAGTAGACCTTTTGTGATTCGGCAATTTGGGCCGCGATTTTTTCTTCGGAAGATTTAGCATTCGCTAAGAGATGGTTGCGCTCTGTTCGCTGACCGCCCAAAGCCTGGCGGTAGGCTTGCTGTTGACCTTCGAGACGCTGAAGCTCGTTACGCTGTTTTTCGAGGTCAGCCTTTCTGGCTTCAAGGGCAGCCTTCAGCTCGTCAATTTCGGTAATTTGTTGTTCGATTTTACCCTCAACAGCATCGAGGTAGTCGTGGTAGGCTAAAACATCCGAGAGGCTATCGGCGGCGACTAACAACTCGAGGGTCGACGGGCTACCCTGTTCGTATATATTGCGCAATGTTTCGGCTTGATCATCACGCTCTTTGACTAGTTCGGCCTCTTTCGTTCGGATCGCATTTTCACTACCAGCAATCTCGGCCTCGATCTGACTAATACCCGTTTGGGTCTCGGTCAGCTTGCCCTGAACACCTTGGATTTGGGTGTCGATCTCCGCCAGTTGCGTAGCCAAGCGAGCTTGCTCTTCTTGTTTCTTCTTCTTGGCGGCCTCGTCGGCCGCAATTTTCTTTTCGAGAGCAGT
>JBBTZN010000133.1:0-4945 GCA_038061355.1 Patescibacteria group bacterium
AGACGGGTAAAATCCGATATCCGCCTCGGCTTGACAGCCAGTCAAGACGGGTCGGACATCCAGTACCAAATTATACTCACAGTGTCATTCTCGGGCTTGACCCGAGAATCCAGTAAACTCCCGGGCCTGGATTCCCGCTCACGGGCGGGAATGACGGGGAAAACGGCTAAGGAAAGAGTCGAAAAAACTGGCCCAGGAATTAGACGACGAAGGATTAGTTGGAGGATAACGACTTCGTGTCATTCTCGGGCTTGACCCGAGAATCCAGGAAACGAATGTATGCAAGATTATTACGTCTACATCCTGGCCAGCAAGAGAAATGGTACCTTGTATATTGGCGTTACGAACAATCTAGTCAAAAGGATATTCGAGCACAAACAAAAGTCGGCTAAAAGTTTTACGAAAAAATACAATATTAATCTGTTAGTGTATTACGAAGTATCGAAAAACATTGAATCTGCAATTCAGCGTGAAAAGAATATGAAGCGCTGGAATCGTGAGTGGAAGATTGATCTAATTGAAATGAGTAATCCAGAATGGAAAGATTCATACCAAGAATTATTATAACTAGATCCTCGGATCAAGTCCGAGGATGACAGTTAGGAGGTTTTATGCCGAAGAGTCATAACCAATTGGATAAACACAGTCAACCCTCGCTAGACGAGCTGCGCCACAGTGCGGCGCACTTACTAGCCGCTTCGGTGCTTGCACTGTGGCCAGAGGCAAAAAATGCGATTGGCCCGGCGGTGGAAAACGGTTTTTATCAAGACTTTGATTTGGGCGAGGTCAAGCTCACCGAAGAAGATTTTCCCAAAATTGAAGCCAAAATGCGGGCGCTGCTTACAACTTGGGATACCTTTGCTATCCAAGAAGTGCCCGTTGTGCAGGCTATAAAAGACTTCGCCTGGAACCCCTATAAGTCAGAACTGATTAACGAATTTGCCACGACTGGCAAAACAATTACTGAAACCAAACAAGGCGATTTTCTTGACCTCTGCAAGGGTGGCCACTCGGCGGAGCCGAACAAGTATTTGCAGTATTTCAAACTGCTTTCCCTGGCTGGTGCCTACTGGCGCGGTGATGAAAAGAATAAGATGTTAACGCGCATCTATGGCACGGCTTGGGCAACCCAAGAGGAGCTCGATGCCTATCTTCACCAGCTCGAGGAAGCGCGCAAGCGGGATCACCGTAAGCTGGGGATTGAGCTTGATCTCTTTACGTTTTCTGACCTTGTTGGTCCTGGCTTGCCCCTGTTTACCCCGCGCGGCACAATCGTCCGCGACCTGCTTGATGGCTTTGTCTGGGAATTACGTCGGGCCAAGGGCTATCAAAAGGTAGAGATTCCCCACATCACCAAAAAAGATCTCTACGAACGGAGTGGCCACTGGGAGAAATTTAAAGACGATTTGTTTCGCATTCAAACCCGCGATAAGCACGAGTTTGCTATGAAGCCGATGAACTGCCCCCACCACACCCAAATTTACGGCCGCAAGCCACATAGTTATCGTGAGCTGCCGGTGCGTTACGCCAACACGACCATGGTTTACCGCGATGAGCAGTCAGGCGAGCTTGGCGGCCTATCACGCGTACGGGCGATTACCCAAGACGATGCCCATGTTTTCTGCCGCTATTCGCACATCAAAAAAGAAGTTTCGGCGATTTGGGATATTGTTGACACCTTTTACCGCACCTTTCAGTTTGAGTTGCGCGTCCGTTTGTCGTTTCACGACCCCAAAACGCCGGAGAAGTATTTGGGCGATGAAGAAGTGTGGCAAAAAGCCGAGGCTGAACTGCGACAAATCGCGGGGGAGCGCGGCGTCGTGGCCGAAGAAGCACCAGGTGAAGCCGCTTTTTACGGGCCTAAACTCGACTTTATGGCTAAAGATGCGATTGGCCGCGAGCACCAGGTGGCCACGATCCAGCTCGATATGAATCAGCCCGAGCGGTTTGACCTAACTTGTATCAACGAACAAGGCGAAAGCGAACGGATTGTGATGGTTCATGCAGCGATTATGGGCTCCATCGAGCGCTTTATGAGTGTTTTAATCGAACATGTGGCCGGGGCTTTTCCGACCTGGCTGGCACCTGTCCAAGTTTTGGTAATTCCGATTTCGGACAAAGTAGTGGAGTATGCCGACCAGGTAACCCACCAGCTGCTTGAAGTAGGGGTGCGAGCTGATTTGGCGCCGTCCGATGTAACTTTGGGCAAAAACATTCGCGCCGGCCAAATTCAGAAGATTCCTTACTTGTTAATTGTCGGCGAGCGAGAAGCTGAAGCGCAGAGCGTTTCGATCCGGTCGATGACGGCTGGCGACCAAGGGGTTGTCCCAACGGCCGAATTTTTAGCCCGGATTACCAAAGAGATTGCCAGCCGCCAAGCGGCCTGACATAGACGAGACTTACGCATTTTCTCCTTAACCCCAGGGGTTAAAACGCCCGGAAACCCCTGGGGTTTTCCTAAAAATGCGTAAGTCCTGATAGCGATAAGCGAATAGCGATCAGAGATCTGTGATTAGGCAATAGGTAGAAAATATATATTAACCAGAATGATCCGCCGTGGCGGATCATTCTGGAAGGGTTACTTAGTTTCTTAATCTCTTAGTTCCCTAGTCAGTTCGTAAAGCGTTACCCGTTATCCGGTTGTTCGGACTCTTTCTCGGCGGTTTCTAGAGCCTTCTCGGCTTCGGCTTCAGCCGTCATTTTTTCGATAGCTTCCGCTTCCGCCGTCGCAACTGGTTCGGCGAGTTCGGCTTCGAGCTCTTCTTCGCTGCGAGGAGCCGTGACCAAGGCGACTGTTTCCTCGGGATCATTCAAAACTTCAATCGAGGCGGGGACTTTGACATCAGCCACTTTAATCACATCGTCAAAGGTGGCCAGCACCGAGATATCAACTTCAAACTCGGGTACCAAATCGCCAGGCAGACAACGAATTTCGAGGCTGTCTTTTTCGGTGATGAGGTTGCCTTCGAGATCTTTAACCGCTGGCGCTTCACCAATAAACTTTAATGGAATTTCGGTTTCTAGCTTCTCGGTCATCTTTACCTGATAAAGGTCAGCGTGTAGCAGCACGCTCGTAACCGGATGCTCTTGAATATCATGAACTAAAACTTTTACGGCGGGTTTGCCGTCGATCATGAGATCGATCAACTGGCTCGAACCAGCTTCTTTCCAGATCTGGCTAAAGGGTTTAGCTGGTACGGAAAGCGTGGTCGGCTCGATTCCATGGCCATACAAAACTACTGGGGTTTGGCCAGCTTTGCGGAGTGTTTTTACTTTTTTTCCTTGCACAGTTCGAAGCTCTGCACTAAGTGCGAGTACGGTCATATCCATCCTATCTTGGTTACGAAAACCAGCTCTGTTTAGGCGTCTGATTGTGTTTTACGAACCCCGAAAATCTTTTTGAAATCGCCATTAAACGTTTTCAAAACCTCGTGGGCATCGAGCACGTCGTCGCTCGTCAACACTTCTGGTTTGGTAGGTGGTGATTGTTTGCCCTTGGCGTAAGGAGCAACTCGAATGCTTACCACCGACCCCTGACCCTTGGCAGCGTTGGCGGAAAGTGCGTCGATAATAAACTGAATGACTTCGTCGAGTTCTTGCACCGGACCTCCTCACCGTTATTTTAGGCGATTTGAAAAAATACGTCAACAGGCGTGGTTATATAGAGTCACTCCGAGATCACCTTAAACACGAATGTTCAAGTTCAACCCCTGGGGTTGAATACCAGAGGTTTGCGCATTAGTCGAGTATGGCATGTTTAAGTGTTTCTAATGAGCGGGCGTAGTCGAGATGATTATTAATAAATAATTGATATTTATCTTGTTTTGTAAATAGGGCCAAGATAAGTAGGGGATCGCAGATGGTGCGAAACTCATTAGATTTACTAAGATAAGCGTTATATGATGACCAGTGATACGCCTCGGGTTTTTGTGCAAGGCCAGCGACAACAGGATTAAGATGAATGTAACGTGATAAATGTATAAGTTGTTCATCTGTTTCGACCCAAACAGCTTTAAATGGCCCCTGAAACAAAGGACCAATTCTGCTATAGCGCGTGTTATATGATCTGGTGTAGCTGTTTGTAACATTCGCCAGGAAATGCGAAATTCCATTCTCACTAGTTTGCCGTAACATGAGATGAAAATGATTCGGCATCAGACAAAAAGCAAGTATTTCAACGTTGGTTTCTACAAACCCTTGGTTTTTAACCCCAGGGGTTTGATTTCGTCGGTAAATCGATAATGGGATTTTCTGGTCGCGTGGGCGGTAATAATCGATGGCTTCTATGAAATGAAGATAGTCTAGATCATCATGAAAAACTGTTTGTTTAGCGACTCCACGATTAAAAACATGGTACACATAATTAGTTCGAAGTGGATAACGTCGTATTGGCATACTAAATTCATACTAGTTATCTTAATTAAGATATACAACCTTTGGTATTTAACCCCTGGGGTTAAATACGAAAACGCCTACACCTCGTAGGTGTTTGATAGCGGCCACCATCGTCGCGGAGCTGCCGGAGCTCGGGACGCTCAATCGCAAACAAGTCGCCGCCCTCGTGGGCGTGGCACCGCTCAATCGGGACAGCGGGACCTTCAGAGGAAAACGGGTGGTCTGGGGTGGTCGAGCGCCAGTGCATGCCGCCCTCTATATGGGAACACTCGTGGCCACTCGCTACAACCCCACGATCCGGACGTTTTACGCCCGCCTGAAGGCGGCCGGGAAAACCGCCAAGGTTGCCATCACGGCCTGTATGCGGAAGTTGTTAACGATCCTGAATACGATGGTGAAACACCAAACCTCCTTGGATCCACGGGTGGTTCCAGTGGCCTAAAATTCAAGACAGTTGCTATTAAGAAAGTTTTTCTTCTTTTCCAGGTAAAATCGGGACCGTCCCCAAATTCCTTGACTAATTTACCGCCCAGAACTAGGATAATTTCTG
>JBBTZN010000134.1:0-1078 GCA_038061355.1 Patescibacteria group bacterium
GACAAGTTATGGGAAAAGGTGGCGCCTCTTATCCCCGAAAGGGGCAGGGAAAAGGGGCGAAAATACAAAAGGCGGCCCGGAGGGGGCCGCAAGCCGATGGAGCCGCGAAAAGTTTTCGAGGCGATCGTCTACGTCCTTCGGACGGGTTGCCAATGGAAAGCCTTGCCGAAAGAGTTTGGAAGCCCCAGTTCGGTGCACAAATATTTTCTCGAGTGGAAAGGCGAGGAAGTGTTCGTCAACCTGTGGCGACGGGGCTTGGCGGAATACGATGCGATGGAGGGCATCGCCTGGTCTTGGCAGAGCATCGACGGGTCGATCGTCAAAGCCCCGTTGGCTTTGGAAACCGTAGGGCCAAACCCAACGGATCGGGGAAAAAAATGGGACGAAGCGAAGCCTCCTGGTAGACGGGCGTGGAATCCCGCTGTCGATCATCGCGAGCGGAGCCAACGTCCACGATGTGAAGCTGTTGAATGAGACGCTGGACGCCATCATCGTGAGGAGGCCGCGGACGGGAGAAATGTCGAAGCAAAACCTGTGCGCCGACAAGGGATATGTCGGCGCCCCCGCTGCGGAAGCGATCCGGCGGAGAAACTACATTCCCCACGTTCGACAACGAGGGGAGGAAATTGCGGCTGCAAAGAGCAACCCGCAATATCGTCCGAGGAGATGGGTGGTGGAAAGAACCCATTCGTGGCTGAACCGATACCGGAAGGTGTTGGTTCGATACGAAAAAACCGCCGCGAGTTACGAGGGTTTGCTGGAATTGACCTGTGCGTTGATCGCTTTTAGACAAACGATTGTTATTTGCGGATAAGTACTTAGTCTGAGTTCTTTATATTTTCCTGATTACCACCCATTCTCAGCCAAGAGAGGATGTAGCTTCTGCTGTCAGACAAATCGAATTCGAAAAACACCTTGAAAATCAGCTTTTTTCTAATTGGCGGCTGGTGTCGTATGCCACTGGCCTTATCCCATTGAGCAAAAAAACATCCTTTGTTTTAGGCGGTTTTTTTCTGTAGCTGATTTTCAGTGGTAATCAGGAATTGTTTTGAAGCAACCGGGTCCGGGTTGGGGAGAC
>JBBTZN010000135.1:0-1358 GCA_038061355.1 Patescibacteria group bacterium
CAGCGGGGGGTGGACAGACGGTACGGAGGTGGCCAAACTGACTCCAACAAAACTAGGGTCTGGCGAGTCTTTCGGACCATACGTATCTCTGAGCGCTGACGGCAGCACGGTGGCGGTGGTATCTTCATATTACAACGTGTACGTATTCTCAAAACCCAGCGGGGGGTGGGCAGATAATACGGAAACGGCCCAATTGACGGCCTCGACCTCGGCGAGTACATCGGGGTTCGGCAAGTCTGTCTCGATAAGCTCAGACGGAGGCACCGTGGTGACGTATGCGGATTCTACTTACCTGGACATAACCGACGACGGTGAAGACAACCCCGAAAACATCAAGGGTGCTGTGTTCGTATTCGAAAGGTCCGGCAGTGGGTGGGCGAACAGTACGGAGACGGCCAAACTGACATTTTTTGACGAGAGTGGTGGCTCTCGTAAGTTCTTATTAAGTTCACCTGTATCAATTAGTGCAGATGGCGGCACTGTGGTGACAGGTGGTAGTTACGCTGATGATATGTACGTATTCTCAAGACCCGGCAGTAGATGGTCGAAGGTTCTGAAGGCGGCCAAACTCACGGCTTCCGACTCGGCAAGCAGCGGAGATTTAGGATTAGGCAGTTCCATAGCGGTAAGTTTGGACGGCAGCACCGTGGTGGCAGGGGCTTACGAGAAGAGCAACGCCGGGTATAACCGCGGTGCCGTGTACCTATTCTCCAGTAGCGGTGGTGGGTGGTCAGACAGGACGGAAACGGCCATACTGACGGCCTCTGATGCAGCGGATAGCGATTATTTAGGCTTTTCTGTAGCGATAAGCTCAGACGGCAGCACCGTGGCGGCGGGGGCTCCCAAGAAAGGCGAAGGGGTCGCCGGTTCCAAAACCAACCGTGGCGCTGTGTATGTGTACTCAAAACCTGCCGGTGGGTGGGTAAGCGGTACGGAGACGGTTAAACTGATGGCCTCGGACGCCGCGGATGGCGCCCAATTCGGCTATTCCGTAGCGATAAACTCAGACGGCAGCACCGTCGTGGCAGGGGCGCCCGGTACAGCCAGGTCAGGAGAAGTCGCCCGCGGAACGGTATACGTATACGATACAGGAATACCCAAAGGTGGGTATTACGAGGTTGAGTACCAGGCAAACACAAAGGTTTATCAGGTCTTACTGATTGAGGACTCCACGGCAGAGGTTTTGGCCGGTTTTGATACTAAAGGGAGATGTGAGGGGACCAAACATGATTATTATACCGGCGGACCATCTGACCAGGAATTCTGGCTCCGTATCGAAGAAAACACTACTGGGGATACCTTGAAAATACTTTCAAAATTTGCCAATCAACCTATCGTACGGGTTGTATCCTGTGACA
>JBBTZN010000136.1:0-5133 GCA_038061355.1 Patescibacteria group bacterium
ATCCTTGGGTGTAAGCCAATGGGCAACCGTCACTATAAGCTGACCGCCATTACGCAAATCCTCCAGCTGTTGCACTGAACCCTTGCCGAAAGTTGTCTCACCAACCAGCTTGGCCCGCCCAAAATCCTGCAGCGCTCCGGCCACAATTTCGGCCGCCGACGCCGAGCCCTTATTAACTAACACTACCAGCGGCAGACTTGGTACTTTGGCCGAGAGGCTGGTTGTAAAGACCGTTACCTCGCCCTGATGATTTTTCTGCTTCACAATCACTGCGTCGGTTGGTAAAAAGAGACTGGCAATATTAATTCCCTGGTCGAGCAAGCCACCGGGATCACCACGCAAATCAAGGATAATTCCTTTCACATTTTGGGCGATAAACGTGTCGAGGGCGGCTTGGACCAGCGAGGTGGTATCTTTATGAAAACCAGTGATCTTTAAATACGCAAATTCATCCGAACGCACCGAGAATTCAACTGACTTAACGACAATTTGACCTCGAATAACAGCGATATCGCGTGGCTGATCGAACCCCTCGCGATTAATCGTCAAAGTCACCACACTGCCGTCCGCCCCGCGAATCTTACGGACTGCCTCAACAAAAGTCAATTCAGCGACCGATTCACCATCAATCTTTTGCACTTCATCTTGCGGCTTTAGACCGGCTTTTTCAGCTGGCGAATCTGGCAGTGGGGAGACAATTAAAAGCTGGCGGTTTTTGACAGCCACCTCGGCGCCAATACCCGAAAACACGCCTTCTAAGCCATCTTGCAAGTCTTTAGCTGCCTCGGGATCCAGATAAACCGTATAGGGATCGTCAAGCGACTTGACCATCCCTTCGATGGCGCCTTCTTCTAGCTTGGCATCGTCGGGATTACCAACAAACTGATTATGGATAATCCCCCAAGCTTGCCAAAATAATCCAAACGAAAGCCCGTTAGGTTGAGTGGTTTGCGAGATTTTCGTAGAACCGCCAGCCTCTAAGGCTGGCTGATTGCTAGCTGACCACACACCCCACTGGTATCCTCCTGTCACCAGCAAGGCCCCGAAAATAAAAATTAAAATAGGTGGAAAATGGGTAAAGCGCATAGTTAAATGTTACTCACTTTTCGAATTCAATAATAGCCGAGACGGGTGTGTCCAGGCTGGATTGTTTGCCAAGATCAACCGATTCTATCACACCCCCGCCCAAAAGACGATCGCCTTGGTAAAAAACGATCGATTGGCCCGGAGCGGCAGCTCGCACCGGTTTGTCAAAACTGAGCGTTGATGGCCCCGTAAAGACAACTCTGACAGCCGGCTGCCGATAGCGAATCTGCGCCCGAATCTCAACAAAAATAGTCAAATCAACCGGTACCAGATCGATCAACCAATTCAATTGGTAAACAACTAATTGGCTATGGTCGAGGGTGGCCGCTGGGCCAACCCAGACAGTCGCCGATTTTTTCTCCAGCGCCACAACGTAAAGAGGTTGACTTTCTGGTGTTATAGCCAAACTCCCCAAACCATGACGCTGGCCAATGGTGTAGTTATGGATACCTTGGTGTCGGCCAAGAACGCAGCCAGTTAGCCAATCGCGAATCATTCCCGGCCGCGCCTTTATTCTCTGTTCTAAAAATGTCACTAAATTCGTTTGCCCCAAAAAACAGATCCCCTGGCTATCTTTCTTGTCCGCCACCGGCAAAGCAAACTCATGTGCCAACTGGCGAACCTTATCTTTTTGATAGTTACCGATCGGAAAGAGCACCTGCGGCAAAACTTCCCGGGGGATATCCCACAAAAAATAGCTCTGGTCTTTATTGGAATCTATCCCTCGCAAAAGTTTGGGATTTGGGATTTGGGATTTGGGATTTCCCGAATCTTCGATTCGGGCGTAGTGTCCCGTCGCCAAAAACTCCGCGCCCTGACTTTGAGCAAAGCGCCATAAACCACCAAATTTAACAACGCGGTTACAGAGCACATCCGGGTTAGGAGTCTCGCCCGCCGCATAACCAGCAAAAAGTGGTTCCACTACCTGGTCACGATAGTCTTGCTCGAGATCGACGGTAAACAGCGGTATCCCAAGCTGGGCAGCCACCCGCAAGGCATCACGCCGATCGGCCACCGTTGTACAGGTTGTCCCGTCACCAGGCTGGGGCGTCCAGGTCTTGGCGAAAATTCCAAAAACATCATAACCCTGGCGCAGCAAAAGAGCGGCCGCCACCGAACTATCGACGCCACCACTCATCGCGATAGCAACACGTTTTTTCATAACAGAAGAATTGTAACGGTTTTAAGGCCTAAATTAAAGATAGGATTTACGCCCTTCCCCTCTACCTCCTCCGAGGTGAACAGCCTGTCCGCCGATTTGGCGGAGATACCTCCTCGGAGGTGGTTCCCGAGAAGTGCGTAAGCCCTAAAAGGTTTAAGTCCTGAAAATAGTAATCGTCAATAGACTTCTTTCACAACCGACTCTATAATCTAAGGCCTATTTTTGGACTATAGATCAGATGGGATTGTGCAAGAGGTCTATTGAACAGTCACATCCCAGTAAATGCCCATATCCTCCAGCCAAGTAATCCCTTCTACTACCGGGCGGAAGTATTCACGGTAGACGCCTGGCGCTCGGTCGGATGGAATAGTGTAACTAAAGTTAAAAGTACCAGTTTGGTTAGGCGCCACGGATGCCTCTAGGAATTCCACCCGATTCGGGGCCACAAAACCAGCCCGACGAATAAAGGCCGGAATCCGATCTGGCGAACGATCAGTGCCAAGAAAAACACTGCTCTTTTGCCAAGTGCTCGAACCGGTGTTACGCAAAACAACTTGCATCTGGACAGTTTGGCCAGGCAAGGCCGCTTGATAACTCGTTTGCGAAACCCAAGCCGCGTGGTAGGTATCGGCGAGCGACTGAACCGTCACATCCCAGAAAATACCCATGTCATCCATCCAGGTAATACCCTCCGCCACGGGACGGAAGTATTCATGATAAACGCCAGGCGCTCGATCATTTGGGATGGTATAACTAAAACTAAACGTACCGGTTTGGTTTGGCGCTACCGACGATTCAAAAAACTCAACCCGATTTGATGTCACAAAACCAGCCTGACGAATAAAGGCGGGAATCCGATCTTGAGAACGATCCGTACCCAAAAGAACAGTATTTTTCTGCCAGGTGCTGGAACCAGTGTTGCGCAGGACTACTTGCATTTGAACAGTTTGGCCAGGCAAGGCCGCCGGATAACTCGATTGTGACACCCAAGCCGCGTGGTAAGTATCGGCGAGTGACTGAACCGTCACATCCCAGTAAATACCCATATCGTCCATCCAAGTAATACCTTCCGCCACGGGACGGAAGTATTCGCGGTACGTGCCGGTAGCCAGTCCGCCCGGAACAGTATTCGTTAAGCGAAATGTCGCCGTACTACCCGGATCCACCGACGACTCGACCATACCCACTCGGTTAGTCGAAACCCAGCCCGAACCACGCGTAAAAGCCGGTGTCCGGTTTTGCTCGCGATCAGTCCCTAAAAAGATACTGCCTTTGTTCCAGGTGGCACTCCCAGTATTCCGTAGTTGCACCTCGAGCTGGGCGCTCTGCCCTTGAAGAAGAGTTGGGTTACTGTTCTGACTGACCCACCCGGCGTGATACTGATCGGCAATATTCGGTGCTGGAAAACATGAACCGCTCGTAATATAGGTTGGTTGTTCGGTGAGCGTCACACTCGAACCGCAGACTGTTGTTGTCCCGCTACCCAGTGATTTCCAGGCCGCGACCACGCCATCAAACTTAAGGCCCACATAGTCGGCGGGGCCGTAGACAGCTACCAGTTTATCAACCTGTACGGTACCGCTCGCATCGCCACCGTCGCGATCAATTACCACCGAATTAAAACGGACTGGATACTGAATCACCCCATCGCCACCCCAGAAAGTCATAGCCCCCGTGTGCGAAAAATCAAACTGCTTGTAGTTCCAGCCTGACAGCCCTGTCCCGAGCAAGGCCTGAAAAGTCTCGCCCTGGGCATCGGTAAAGCGCAAGCGCCAAATCGCCCGGCTATTATCGCCATTAACGAGCAAACCAATCCCACTCGGCGTACCCGCAAGAGCCGCATCTTTGGTTAAAATAACCGCGCTGTTGCTGGCATTAAATTGATATTTAATTTGCAGGGCATTACCTTCGCGGCCCGCCACCGCCCCTATGGTCGCCGAGGCATTATTGTTAAATTGTTGTCCCCAACCAGCTGTCGATTCAAAGCCCTCAAAACCCCGTTGATCAGCCAGTGTCTCAAATCCCAAAAAACTCTTGCCGCTCGTTTGTTCAAAGACCTGTTGAACCCGACCAAAAGACGATTTTTTCGCAAAACCACTGTTCACGACTCCCCAATCGCCGGTACTATCATCACGAAACAGATAAGAGAGCACACCTTGTATTTCGGGTAAGGTTTGGGCCAGAAGAAATTCACGAGCCAAATAGTTGGCCTGGGGTTCGGAACCAGCCGTGTCGCTCCGCAAACCAAATTCGGTCAGCCAAATCTTTTTGTTGGTACATTTCTTGCGAAGCAGGCCGGCCGCCGTCCCAATATAATTGGCAAAATCGCCTTCACCAAACTTCACCAGTTCAGGCTTATCACTGCGGTAAGGATGGATTCCCAGCGCATCAAAATAGTTACAACCGCCGACATTAACAAACTCTTCCAACCAGTTCAAATCAACACCGGCCACCCCCGCCGAAACAATGGTCGCCGTCGGATCGTAGGTTCGAATTTGGCCATTCGAGCGGAAGAGGTAGTCGTTATAGGTTGGCGGATTGAGTTGATGAGAGGAGTTGGCCGCGTCGTTTGGCTCATTCAAAACCTCCCAGGCATCAACTTTGGCCGCAAAGTGATTCACCACGTTGGCCACATAGTTTTCCCAGTTGGTGGCTGATGGTGTTGAACCAGAATAATTAAGCAAACCAACGACTTTTACACCTCTTGCTCGCGCGATCGTCAGAGCATCATCGTCCGTACTATAGTTTGTCCCAGACGGTCCGCCAATATTTTCATAGTTAAACTCCTGGCGCGTCCAGCCCGCCTGCATCTCTTCAAGAAGGCTACCCGCCGAAGTCATTTCACTATTGTTCATTCGCGTCGAAAAATAGGCCCCAATCCCTAA
>JBBTZN010000137.1:0-1919 GCA_038061355.1 Patescibacteria group bacterium
AACAAAATATTTATGGGCTGCTGGTTGATAAAAGTTGGGTGAAGGCGGCGGCGGCTTCCGTGAGACTATCTCGGGCATTCTGGCCCTGGCCAATTACTCGGTCAAGACTTTGGCTTAAGAGAAGATCGGCCTGGGCCGCCGCGGGGCCTTTAAACCAACTTCTGGCGGTCGCGACTGCTAAGAGCGGAACATCGGTTCGATAGGCACGTTCGGCAACGGTTGTCGTCGGCGTAAATTGTTTAATAGCCGAAGTCTGGCCCGTTGTTTCCAGATAGAGAGGTAGGCCAATATCAACCATTTTATCTAAAAAATCCCAGGCCACTTGGGGATATTTACTGGCTTTATTAACGGCTTCAATGCGATAATCGCCGGCGAAATCAACAATTGTGCGGGCATTAGAGATCTGGGGGAGCGGTGCCAGATTAACACTCAAACCCGGATTACGCTGAACTAGATAGGGTACAACCGAAGGATAGTTAATCATCATCGCCAGTTTACCATCAATAAAATTTTGGATAGCGTCTGGCCGCTGCGCATCCCAAGAATAATGGTCGGAGGCGGGGTCAGAAAAACCACGGAGAAAATCGAGAACAGCAGCGCCAGGATAGTAGGTCGAATCATTAGGATCAGGCAAATGATAGGCAGTATTATTGCCATCGGCCGTCACCATTTTCACCCCTTGTTGGAGCATCAAGGCGGCAATAATATCACTAACATGAGGAATATTATTTGTCGTGCCTAAAGCAATACCCGATTGGTCAAAACGGTCACCGCTCCTTTTTGTGAGGGCTTTAGACAGTTCGATGATTTCCGTCCAATCAATCGGGGCGCGGAAGAAAATTTCACCAACTGGTAGGTTGTCTTGAATACGGCGATTAAATTCTTTTTGGACTAAACTATTGTTCCAAATTAAAACGAGGGCATTGATAGAAAATGGGATGCCAAAAACTTTTCCGTCGTAAAAAGTATCCGTCACCACAGCCTGGGGGTAGCGGGCCGTGAGAACCCCGACCGGGTCACTGCCACCAAAAAAATTACTGGGCATAGGCGCAAGTTTGTCTTCAAACTCATGGATCTTATCGTTAGGCAGAGTCACGATATCTGGCCCTTTACCAGCCGCCAGAGCCTCGACCAGTTCTTTCTCGTAAGTAGCCGGGTTAATAACCTTAAAATTAAACGAAACATTATTATGAATTTGGATGTACTCGTTGATGGCATCGGCAAAGCCAGCCGAATCGTTGGCCACGCGCCATAAGGTGAGGGTAATTTTTTCTTTCGGAAAATTATCAACGATGATCGTGCCATCACCAGCGCCCGGGCCGCAGCCGGCACCCAGGAGGGCAACGGCGAGCAGGAGCGTTGCCAGACGGCGCCAGGGCGAATTGTTGGGTTGCTGCTGTTTCATTTCTCTCTATTTTCTCTTTCCGAACACGACTTACGCAAATTTTCCTTCACTCCAGGAGTGTCCTTCCTCCAAAGGCGGACAGGTCGCACGGCTCAGGATCGTCACTCCTGGAGTGTTCCCAATTTGCGTAAGTCGTGTTCGGAACATTTTTCTGTCATTCCCGAGCCGGACGAAATCCGACATCGGGAATCTAGACCAATTATATCCTGGATCCCCGATCTCGAATTGCGATCGAGTCGGGGATGACAACAGTAAGATGAAAATACATACATTAGAAAATTCCTAATTCCACCCCGATAAACTTGGCGATGGCGTAGGCACCCAGAACGAGGACAAGGCCAATAATTGCATCCACCATCAGGCGCTTGGCTTTGCCGGTTGATTCTTCGTTGCCAGCGGTGGTCAGATACTGGAGGCCGCCGATTAGGAACATGATCACGAAAACAACGGCAGCGAGTGAAATGCCAAAGCTGTAGAGTTTCGAGACAAAGGTGTTGATATCTGGGACGGTGTT
>JBBTZN010000138.1:0-6862 GCA_038061355.1 Patescibacteria group bacterium
GAAACGCGGCCGCTCTGGCCAAGCTTTTACGCCTCCACCCATATGTCGCCCAGAAGCTTTTGCCGCTGGCCAGCCGCGAGCCGCTGATGGTCTGGGAAGAACGCTATAAACGATTACTCGATTATGATGTCTTAATGAAAACCGGCCGACTCGAACCAAAATTGGGTTTGGAGCTCTTGATTGGCGAATTTTGTAATAAAAAGGACTGATAAAGGGTCTTTTAGTAGTTTCGTGCTTCGTGCTTCGGATTTAGGTAGAATGTTTTTAGTAATGGAGGGTCGTGATCTCGATCGGTTTTTACCACAAACAATTTTTCTTCTTTCTGGCGATGGCCGGCCTTCTCATCGGGATCGGTTATATCAGTTTGCAACAAACGAGCCAGGCCTCTGGTCGACCGCTGACCCTACCCGCCGGTCGGGAGAGCGTGATTATGGCGATTGGCGATCATGGTAAGGTCGTGATTGACGATATCGAAGTGGGGGGTGTGGTGCGATTTGGGCGCGGTCAGGATGAATTTTCCTATCTCCTTTTGGATCAGCTTGACCACGCTATTAATCAATTAACTGTCACCCTTCGCTGGCCGAGGCCGATTCAACCGGACCAGGCGACAGTCAGAGCGATTATCGTTCATACAGAACCTGTCCCCTGGACCTGGCGCTGGGTTGATAGCCAGACGTTGGTCTACCAATTAAGTAATATTGATCCGGCAGCAACGGTATCTTTGTTCGTTGATCTGCCAAAAGGCGCTATTTTGCCATCTTGGACGCAACGTGTTTTTGGAACAATTGAGAGCCTGCCACATGTTATTTGGCTCTCTTTGGCTCTGATATTGCCCCTTATGACGCTGCTGATGCTGGGGGTGATTTTAATTATCCAAGCTCGCAAAGAGCGTTTTAGCCGGACTCGAGAGAGCAGCCCGATTCTGCCTGACCAGCTGCCGCCCGCTCTGGTGAGCGCCCTTGTTGATGGTCACGTCTCGGCCCGATCCCTGGCGGCCACTCTTTTTGATTTAACCCGTCGCGACTATCTCGATATTGGCCGTGATAAAGATAGCTACACTTTTACTAAACGCCGTCGTCTTCTTAAGGACCAGATATCAAATGAACTTCGTCCGTTTGAATCTTCTCTTCTCCAAAAACTCTTCCCCGCGGCGAGCGCCCAGGTTTCCCAGGAGGATGTACGGGTTCGGATCGGCAGTAGTCTATTTTCTAAACAAGTCGCCCAAATTTATCTCGGCGTTTACGATGAAGTGACCGGGCGTGGTTATTTTCATACGAATCCATCCGCCGTCCAAGCCGGTTATCGTTCGGCGGGTCTGGCTCTCTTTTTTCTCGGTCTGATTGGTTTTGGGTTTGGGATAACTCTTTTTGCCAATGCGCCAACGCCACTCTTATTTTGGGTGGGGATGATTATTTCAGCTCTCTCAATTGTTCGGGTGGCACCGCGTATTTCCAACTATACGACGAGTGGTTTGGCTCGCCGGCGCGACTGGCTGGCTTTTCGCAATTATTTGCAAGCTACTGACTCGGTCGATTTTCGTCTGCAAAATCAGGAGGATTTCTTCCGCTATTTGCCCTACGCGGTTGCTCTGGGCGTAGAAGTCCCTTGGACCCGCCGTTTCCTCAAGTCGCCGTTTCAGATTCCCGACTGGTATAGCTCGAGTGATCGGGTGGTTCGACTCGAAGATTTTGTTAATGATATTTTTCCAATAGTCGGATTTCTGGGCCGCGAACTAGCAGCGGTTAAGGAACCAACGTTGAGTTAGCAGAGCTAACTAAGAAATTTTAAATCCGAAGCACCAAACCTGACAGGACTGACGTACTTTTGGGAAAACCCCAGGGGTTTCTGGGCGTCTTAACCCCTGGGATTAAGGAGAAAGTGCGTCAGTCCTGTCAGAAACAAATTCAAATACCCAAACTACTGAAACCTATTTTCGGATTTCTCTATTCGGATTTCGGATTTTAGAAACCGTAGGTTTCTTTAGGTACAAATCCGGCGTCTTTGGGGGGCCAGAGAATAAAGACGGCTTTACCAATCAAGAAGCGGCGGTCGGCCGCATCCCAAGTTCGGGAGTCATTCGAGTTGGGGCGGTTGTCACCAGCTAAAAAGTGATCGCGACCGCCAAGAATCCACCGGTTCTTGCCCTTAATCATAATTGGGGTCAGTTCACCAACTTTCAGGTAATTTTCCGTCAGAAGTTTGCCGTTGACGTAAAAATGGTCGTCACGAATTTCGACCGTTTCGCCCGGCAGACCAATCAATCGTTTGACGTATTTTTTATGTTCGGGGTCCCCCGGGAAACGCAAAACAACAACATCGCCGCGGGCCGGCTGGCCAAAGAGGTAGGTCCAGCGGTTGACCATGATAATCTGTCCGGTCGTGAAGTTGGGATGCATCGAACTGCCGTCAACGATAAATATTGTGGCCACAAAGAGATGGATTAACATAACGGTCACAGCCGCGATGATTACGCCGCCGGCGAGTTCAAAAAAACAACTGCCCGTATAAAACAGCCGTCGCAATAACCCCACTTACCCTCCTTAAAACGCGTTATTTTTTGACTGGTTTTTTGGTTCGTCTGGCCGGAGTCGATTTTTTCTTAGTCGCCGCTAGAACGACTTTCACGGTTTCTCGATTCGACAGAAGTCGGCTTTTTAGTCGGGCGGCCCGATTGGCATGAATAATACCGCGGCTGGCGGCTTTATCGATCGCCTGCTGGAGGGCAATCGCGATTTTTGCATCAGGTGTCTCTAAGCGTTTTGTTTGACGCACGAGTTTATCAATCGCGGCGAGGCGCACACGATTGCGGCTAGTTTTGCGGATGGCAGCCCGATTGGCTTTTAAGGCTGAACTGGTACGAGCCATGGAACTCCTCTCTGTATATAGACATCACATTCTAAGAATGCACTTTAAATCAACTAAAATTGTTTCTTACTTGTCCTTCTGAACAAAAAACTTTCTACGTACCTATGGGTACGTCTCAAGTTTTTTGTTCCTCCAGGACTGCGTAATAAAAGAATTTTCATTTGATTTCCTTAATGCATTCTTAGAATGTGATGTCTATGGGACCGGTTTGGGCAAAATTTTTCATTTCTCAACTAGTTTATGAGCCACAATGAGTGGCTGTTAGATGAATAGTAGCAGGAAATATTTTCCTTGACAAGGAGAGAAAAGTTGATTAGCCTTTTGTTTCAAGGAGGGCCAACCTTTGCGGTTTCGTCATGGGACAGCGGAGGATGAACGGAGGCCCGCGTGGAACTCACCCCCAAACAACAAACCGTTGAACTAATCCGCACATCCGAGCGGATTTTACTAGTGACGCATACGGGGCTGGACGGAGATGCTATCGGTTCGACCTTGGCTCTGCTCCTGGCTCTGCGAAAAATGGGGAAAGATGTGTCGGCCGCCACCCCAGAGACGCCACCGCCGGTTTATCAATTTTTACCGAGTGTCGCGGACCTGGCTCAAAATTTAGGTGGGACGAAAGACTTTATGATTAGTCTGGACACGAGCCGAGTTACTGTCGAGAAACTCGGTTATAAGAATGTCAGCGACGAGAAGAAATTGAATATCATCATCACCCCCCACCGTGGTTCGTTTAAGCCTGAAGACGTGACGTTTGGAACTGGTTCGCTCAAGTATGATTTGGTGATTGTCTTGGATAGCCCAGAGATTGAACGTCTCGGTAGTTTTTTTGACAGCCAAGCCCAATTTTTTTACGAAACGCCGCTGGTTAATATCGACCATCACGCGGGGAATGACTTCTTTGGGAAGGTAAACTGGGTGGATTTGACTGCCACCTCGACAGCCGAAATTTTGGTGGCCCTGCTGGAGAGTTTGGGGCGGGAAAAGAGCCTAATAGATGCCGATATTGCCACGGCCTTGCTGACGGGAATTACAACCGATACCGAAAGTTTTCAAAATGCGACCACCACCCCCAAATCACTGACGGTGGCCGCTCAATTAGTAGCGGCGGGTGCTCGGCAACAAGAAATTGTTCAGCAAATCTATCGAACAAAGACCCTTTCAACCCTTCGGCTCTGGGGCAAAGCGTTGACGAAGATTCAAGAAGAAGCCAGCTATCGGTTTCTTTGGTCAAAGATTTCGGCCGATGATTTGAAAGCCACCCAAGCTGATGAGTCGGAGCTGTCGGGAGTAGCTGATGAGCTCTTGCGGAGTGCGCCAAATATTGATTTTGTTCTCCTTCTCTCCGAACGCAAGGGTGGGTTTATTCATGCCAGTTTGCGAGGCGTCGGCCGTGGTATCGATGTTTCAGAAATTGCTAAGCTCTTCGGCGGCGGCGGCCAACTAATGGCGGCGGCTTTTCGTTTGCCCAACGCTAATCTTGATGAGGCCCAGAGAGAAATTATCGATCGACTTCGTACCTACCAACGTAACCGGTTGGCCCTTGGTGTTACCCAACCGCAAGTTGAACCTGTTGGTGCTGTTTCGACTCCGATTGGGTTGCCAGGCCAACAGCCAGCCGATAGGGTAGCGAGCTAATTCTCTCTTGCACACCGTTCTGATTTAAGCTAAACTACAAAAAGTTTATGGTCACAAAAAAAGCAACAAAAAAGGTTACGCTTCTCGATAAGTATCGAGCCCACGAGGGCGATACTGGTTCAACCGAGGTACAGGTTGCGCTTCTTTCAGAACGGATCGAGAGTTTGATTGGCCATCTACGTGAGCACAAAAAAGACCACGATTCACGTCGCGGTCTGCTTTTGATGGTTGGTAAGCGCCGTCGACTTTTAACCTACCTTCGTAAGGAGAGCGTCGAGCGGTATCAAAAATTGATTGCTGACCTGGGACTACGCAAATAATTTTCAATTTTCAATATATTACAATGATTCATTGTCACATTGGTTATTCACTGAAAATCGAGAATTAAAAATTGAAAATTTATTAAGCAGTTCAGGATTAGAGGTCCGAAGTTCTCATTTGGAGCTTCTCCCCCTGGTCCTGAACAGAAGGGACAGACATGACAACTCAATCGACGCAGCAGTTTTCGCGAGATTTTGGGGGACGAACACTGCAGATGGAGACCGGCCGGGTGGCGGGTCTAGCAGACGGAGCGGTCACACTCCGCTACGGAGATACCGTTATTTTGGCTACTGTGGTGGTTGGTAAAGAGCCCCGCGAGGGCGTTGATTTCTTTCCTCTCTTGGTTGATTACGAAGAGCGCCTCTACGCGGCGGGAAAAATTTCTGGTTCACGGTGGGTTAAGCGCGAGGGTCGGCCGAGTGAAAACGCGATTCTAACCGCCCGGTTGATTGACCGCCCGCTTCGTCCCCTGTTTCCCAAAACATTCCGCAATGATGTGCAAGTCATTGTGACGATTTTGGCTTTTGATGGCCAAAACGACCCCGATGTCCTGGCCATCGTGGCAGCCTCAACCGCTCTCCTCCAGACAAACGCCCCCTTTACTGGCCCAATTGCCGCGGCGCGCGTTGGTTTGGTTGACGGCGAATTTGTTTTGAACCCGACCCGTGATCAAATGGAAAAGAGCACGCTTGATCTCGTGGTTGCCGGCACGCCTGACCGCGTGATGATGCTTGAAGCGGGCATGAGTGAAATAGAAGAATCTAAAATCGAAGAAGCTATCCAATTTGCTCAAGCCAGCTTTGGTCCCTTGATTGACCTCCAGCACGAAGTGGCGGCGGCGACCAAGCGACCACCAGCCCAGCCACTCGCCAAGCCAATTACAACCACCTTTGATGATGTGCTTGTCGCGGTGAAAGAGACGATTGCCGATCGCCTGCCGGCGGCCGTGATTCTAACCGACCGAGTGAAACGCCAAGCTTTCCTGGCTGAACTCGGGGCCGAAGTTGCCACCAAGTTTGAAGGCAAATATAAACAAGCCGAGCTCAAAAATGCGGTGACGGTCTTATTTGAAAAAGAAATCCGGCGCGCGATTCTTGAAGACAACATCCGACCCGATGGTCGGGCCATCGATGAAGTTCGCCCGCTTGGGATTGAAGTTGATATTCTGCCGCGTGTTCATGGTTCGGCTTTGTTTTCCCGTGGCGAAACCCAAGTTATCTCGATTGTTACTCTAGGTGCGCCAGGGGACGAACAGATGATTGAGACGATGGAAGAAGAAACCACCAAGCGTTTTATGCACCACTACAACTTCCCACCATTTTCGGTTGGTGAAGTCCGCCCGATGCGCGGAGCATCCCGTCGGGATGTGGGTCACGGGGCTCTCGTCGAACGAGCCCTCACCCCAATTTTGCCTGAGCGCGATGCTTTCCCCTATACCGTGCGCGTTGTGTCCGAAGTTCTTTCGAGTAATGGCTCGAGTTCCATGGGCTCAACCTGTGGCTCGATGTTAGCTCTTTTGGCCGCCGGTGTGCCGGTGAAGGGTTTTGTTGCTGGTATCGCGATGGGTTTGGTGACTAATCGCGAACCTTCAACTGAAGCTGGTAAACCCTCGACCATGAAAAGTTACAAGGTGCTGACTGATCTGCAGGGCCTCGAAGATTTTTCCGGCGATATGGATTTTAAGGTGGCCGGCACCGACAAGGGTGTGACGGCAATTCAACTGGATATAAAGATTGACGGTCTGACGAAAGAAATTATCCACGATACGTTCGAAAAAGCCCGCGTCGGTCGCCTCTTTATTCGCGACAAGATGATGGCCGTGATCCCTGGGCCCCGCCCAGAGCTGTCCGAATTTGCCCCGCGTATCACGGCGCTTAAGATTGCCGTCGAAAAGATTGGCGAACTGATCGGGCCGGGCGGTAAGGTGATTAATAAGATCATCGCTGACTGTGGCGGTAAAGAAGTTCTGACGATTGATATTGAAGACGATGGTATCGTCACTGTTTCTTCCCATGACGCCGAAGCAGCTCTCAAAGCG
>JBBTZN010000139.1:0-5507 GCA_038061355.1 Patescibacteria group bacterium
GGGTAGAGAGATGAATTTCGATGTCATCTCTCTACCCTTACGATCCCACTCTCTGCTCGATGCCTCGCTCAATTCACTTCCTGAAAGACACTCTGGTATTTCAGTACCAGCTTCTTTCGGTAAGTGAATTGGGCTACGGGTAAGGAATAGTCTTGATATGCAAAGCCGCCGGGCGGGCGGCTCGACGGCAAAAATCCGGAACCTAAACATCAGCTAACCCGGGTCAGTACCAGATAACCAGTCTGGATATCGGGACGATAATGACCCCGAAAGTTATATTCCAGACACTGGTCGGCCCCATGGCGGCCGTAAATCTGACCAGAGAGAGTTAAAGATCTGCAATCGGTGTCAGGTATTGCCCATTGAAGATGGACCTCCAGGCTAGAACTACAGTTCTTCAGCTCCGGAAGCTGGAAGATCAAATCGACTGGAACCCTCGTTAGTCAAAAAGCGCCTGCGAGTCAGGACAAGGCTGTTCAGGCGCGGCGGCCAGCCGGACCTCACCAATAGTGACGAAACTGACCCTTGCCATCATAAATTCCCCCTTGTGATGGATTAGCCAGATTCTAGTCAACAAAAATCAAATTGTCGAGATTAGGTCTGGATTCCCGATGTCGGATATTATCCGGCTCGGGAATGACAGGGGAGATTGCGATTATCTAAAGAAGTGGTAATTGGCCTTAATTGGAAACTTAGGACTTGGCCGTTAGCTCATATAGCTCGGCCTTACGCGCCTGATCAATGAGCGTTAGGACATCTTGAGGCTCGATCCATTTCATCAAATGGCTAAGCGAGAGGTGACTGGGAGTTATTACCCCAGTGAGGCCAAGGTTGATGCCATACTCGGTAATAAGGTCAACGAGGAGGCGTTGGGCAGTGGCTAATTTATAATTTTGGAGTTCGCTTAGTTCTTGGCCTGCCTGAATAGCTTTAGTTACATCCTCAAGCTTATTCAGTTCGGCATGAACTTTGACTGATTGCTCAAAGAATTTTTCATCTCCCTCACCACGTAATTTGGCAATTTTATCCGCCTTAATCTGTTTCACGTCGGCTTGAAAACGTTCCTCGGGTGTCATCGTTGTTGATGGCCGAGCCGTTTCAATTGTTCCCTCGTTGGCTGTTTGGGATGGTTCTTCTTGAGTGATTTTTTCGATGTCAGATTCTGTTTCAATAGGCATGTTTCTCCTTATTAAGACTTTTATTACTAATTCTGATTATAGCTCCTGCCGAGGGATAATCAAATTTGCTAGGACTTTCGCACTTCTTCCTGATTCACCTCTCACGAGTCAAAGCCACGTGAGAGGAGATCGGATCGAAGTCGTGTAAGCAAACTGGTCCGTTTTTGTTGCCATTCGCATTGGGCTATTTGCTAATCGCTATTTACAAGACTTCCGTAGCCTGTTCGTCGTTGCTCGCTATATCGGGAGCGACCGGAGTTTCTTCGACCACTTCTGGAGCCGCTGGTGCTTCGTCAACAACTGGCATTGGCTGCTCGGCATCTTCGGGCTTGGTGGCAGGCTGCGCGTCGTGATGATCGTGATCGTGGCTACCACCAACTTCGCGGCCATCTGGCTCAATGATTTTCAAATTCACGCGAGAGTTGTTCTTGGCCCCAAGCACGCGCAGAAGGGTGCGGAGCGCTTTGGCGGTGCGGCCTTCTTTACCAATCACGCGACCCATATCGGCTGGATCAACGGCCAGTTGGATTAAGACGCCCATCTCATCGACGGTACGGTTGATAACGACACTCTCGGGCTTTTCCACGAGTTGTTTTACGACATACTCAATAAATGCGGCATCAGGTTGATCAGACATACGACCTCCTACTATTTTTCTTCTTCGACTGATGGTTGTTCGGCCTCTGGAGTCGACCCTCCCTCGGCGTCGGCTGATTCGCTGGCAATAATCTCTTCGGTCGGAGTTTCGATGACAGTTTCTTCGCTCACGGGGGTTTCTTTGACAATTGGTTCGGTAATAGCTACTTCAGCCTCGGTTGTTGAGATAGTTGGCTCTTCACTCGCAACTTCAACTTTGGCAACGGGAGCTGCTGGCTTAGCAGCGGCTTGGGCTGCGGCTTCGGCACGGGCTTGGGCGGCCTTTTTCGGGGCTTGTTTGGGTTTGCGATCATAATCAGGCAACACAATATGCTTGTGCGTGATACCGGCGGAGGTCAAGAGCTTGGCAAGCCGCTCCGAGGGCTTAGCGCCATGGTCGAGCCAATGCAAAACACGGTCTTGTTTGACTATGAAACTTCGAACGCGGGGATTATACGAACCAAGCAACTCGTGATAACTGCCCTGGACGGGGGCGGTGTGTTCAACAACAACGACACGGTAACTGGGTTGATTTTTCTTACCCACACGGCGTAGACGGATCTTAAGCATAACTACTATTTCTCCCTAGCACTGTCTTTTCTTGGTGTGATCGTACCAAGCTTATGTGAATCAGTCAATGGCAGGCATAAAATTCATAATCCGAAACAAATCGAAAACTTTAATTTTTAAAAAACTCTATAATTTTTTTAGCAAGTTCGGGGCGATCACGATGAAACGTTAGCCAGTCGACAGGGTTTTTACCGGCCAGTTGGAGCTGATCGGGAACTAATCGACAATCTTTAAGATGGGCGGCGAAGAGAATAACCCGCTGGGCTTCAATTTCTAGCCAGACCCCGGGCCAAGGGTGATAGGCGCGTAGCATGCGTAGGACCTGCTCTGGTTTTTCCTGACCGGTTAGTTGGCCACTCTCCCGCGTTAGTCGCTTGGAAACAGGCGTTGTAGTGGCAGGTTGAGCCTGGCTGACAATCGAGCAGTCGAGATAATCGGGCAAGGTTTCAATAAGAAGTTGTCCGCCTAGTTCGGCTAAAAGTTCAGTTAAATCCTCGGCTGTCGCTGTTTCTTCGATAGCCAGCGGCGCCCAGCTGACGATTGGGCCGGTATCGAGGCCCTCATTTATTTGCATGATGGTTACGCCGGTTTCGGGATCGCCGGCTAAAATGGCGGCCTGAATTGGGGTCGCCCCGCGATGAGCTGGTAGGAGGGAGGCGTGAACGTTTAAAAATCCCTGTCTGGCGCTGGCAAGCATTTGACCAGTTAAAATACGGCCGTAAGCGGCGACGATCCCGAGGTCTGCCCCAGCTTGCTCAAGCGTTGCCTGTAGTTCGGCCGCGCTCGCCGGTTGAACCACGGGTAAGTTGTGCCGCTCGGCCATAAGTTTTACGGCTGATGGGGTGAGTTGCTGCTGGCGGCCAACAAATTTGTCTGGTTCAGTAATTACCAGACTTGGGCGATAAGGCGAATTAACGAGCACTTCGAGAATTGTGGCCGCGAAGGCGGGAGTACCGAGGAAGACGATAATTATCTGGTTAGGTGATTTGTTCATATTTATAACTTTCCAAATGCCAAAATCAAAATGCCAAATCAAGCTCAAAGTTCAAAATTCGTGACTTCTTTTTGGATTTGATTTGTCATTGGTTATTTGAGCTTTGAAATTTTTTTCTAATTTTCTTATCAATCGTCCGGTCAACGATCAAGAGGCCATTTAAGTGATCGATCTCGTGCTGGAGAATCCGCGCTAATAAGCCCTTGGCCCGAAGGCGGATGCGCTGTCCCTCGAGGTTGTCGGCGAGCACGCTGATCTCGGTGGCGCGCGGGACGGGCGTTTGCAGATCGGGGAGCGATAAACAGCCCTCATCATAAACTTCAAAATCATTATTCATCTGGGTGATGGTCGGGTTGATAATAACAAAAAAAGGGATGGCTGGCTGATCGTCGGCGGTACCGTTCTCGGTTGGTTGCGGTTGATACTCGATAACGGCCAGTTTCAAAGATCGGCCAATTTGTGTGGCGGCCAGACCGACCCCTTCGGCCGCGTGCATAGTCAGCCGCATCGATTCGACGAGTATTTTGAGTTCATCGTCAAAATGACCAACGCGGCGAGTCGGTGCGCGAAGGATCTCGTCTGGGAGTGTGACTACTGGTAGGAGTATTGGCTTGTTCATCAGGTAGAGATTAGCGCATTATGGGAATTTCTTCAAGAATAGGTCTTTCGCAGTTGATGGGAACCACCTCCGAGGAGTCTCCGCCAAATTGGCGGAGAGGCGTTCACCTCGTAGGAGGTAGAGGGGAACTGCGAATATCCTAAAGAAAACAGGAACCCGACCTCGGGATGAAGGTCGGGTATTAGGTATGGATCAGTGGATCAGAGGCGATTTGAGAGAATAACGATGCAAAACAGACTGATAGGTTTCAGCCATTGCTCGGGCGGTGGCGTCATCGGCATAGCGCCGCGCATCTTCGCGGGCCGCTGCACCCATGGTTGTTCGAAGAGCTTGGTCAGTTAGAAGACGGGTTAATTCCTGCGTATAGGCTTCGGTGCGATCAGAACAGACAAAACCAGTTCGATTGTGAATAACGATCGTGGCCGGACCATTTTGATTAGACACAACGGCCGGTGTGCCAGCCGCCAACGCTTCGACCACAACGATGGCTTGCGTATCCGTGAGTGAGGGGAAAAAGAAGACATCAGCCCGGCCAAAGAGGGGTTTGAGACGGTCTGGTTCGAGCCGACCGGTGACAATTACGTCCCGGGTTAGCTGATGGTCGATGAGCCACTGGCGAACTGCCTCTTCTTCTGGTCCAGGGCCAACGAGGACGAGCTGGACATCAGGAAGGGCCTGATGGACCAGATTAAAGACTTCTAGAAGTCGCCAGATGTTTTTTTCTTTTGCCAAACGGCCAACAGAGAGGATGATTTGCCGCTTGGGATCAATTCCGAGCTTTTCGAGGGTTCGATTACTGGCCGGATGTGTGTAGTCAGCCAGATGAATACCCGTCGGAATCACGGCGATTGGTTGGCGCACGCCCTGTCGTCGGAGCAAGCGAAGAATCGGTCGGGACGGAGCAATCACTTGGTTTACCTGGTTAAGGAGCGTGCGGGTATGGTAGGGCATATAAAGCCGGGCCAGACTATCAATCGGGGCGGCCAGGCCGGTGCGCAGCCGACCAAGGAGATTTGGACTGGGTTTCCACCGACCAAAAAGGTAGTCGGAGACGTAGTGAGCGTAGCCAGCCAACAACGTGTGATACGTGGCCACGATCGGCACCTGCAGACGTCGAGCCAATCCAACCGCCAAATGTCCGGTTTGAAAGAGGTGATGCACGTGGATAAGATCGACGGGTTCACCGCCAAGCGCATCGACCATCCCATCAACACCAATTTTCCACCGATAGTAGTCTTGAGTGAGTAGGCGGGCCGGTAGGCCAATGACGCCTGGTTCTAGCTCTGGGACTGTCCATTCGGGCACAAGAATTCTGACCTGGTGGCCTAGAGCTTCAAGACCCTTTCGAAAGGTGCGAACGGACGTAACAACCCCGTTCGTTGCTTGCCAGGTTCCAGCGATCATCACAATACGCACGGGTAGTCACCTCCTTTGCCGCATTGTACCACGAATCTCTAATAGACCTCTTTCAAAACCCTCTTTCGTAGCGAAACACTTTCTCTCGAGTAGA
>JBBTZN010000140.1:0-1123 GCA_038061355.1 Patescibacteria group bacterium
GACCATGCCCGATGGCAAAGATGGGAAATCCATTTCTCAAAAAACTCAAGATGAACCCATTAAAATCAGTGAGGAAGAATAGCCATATCAAAGATCAAAATCCCAATGACAAATGACAAAAACTTTACCCTTCACCCTTTGGCATTAGTCATTTGAGCTTTGGATTTATTGACATGTATTACTATATACTCGAGGCTCAACCTCCTCGCTCGTCCCAGCGCTTTCGCGAGCGCCTAACTGATCTAGCCACCGATGTCGGCATTGCTGGAGAAATGGTCGTTCAATCAGCGCTTAAAACTGTTAGTGACTTGATTGATGTCGGTGTTAAGAAGGGTTACACGACGATTGTGGCGGTGGGATCTGACGCCCACATTACGCGGGTTATTTCCGCCCTTATGCAAAGGAAGGCCACCGACCGCCCGGTTTTAGGGGCCGTGCCAACAGATAACGAATCGCCCATTGGGGCGATGATTGGCGTACCCACGCTGCGTCACGCCCTCCAAGCCTTAAAGTTGCGCCATCTCGCCTATGCGACCTTGGTCGCAATCGAGCCGACAAAATTCATCCTTACCTCCGCCACAATTACCGCCAAAAAACCCGTCTTATTTGACATAACTGTCGATACGGCCCGCCTCGAAGTCCTCGCTACCCATCTCACCGTCACCGGCGACGGCACCCTCGAAATTCGCAATGCCCGAGCTGAAGGAACGTCGTTTGGCCGAGGATTTGCTTGGCTAGTCGGCGCCACCCTCGAGAAACGAGCGACCTCGCTTCTTCATGGCCGACGGATTCGAATTGGTTCAGCGGCCTCTCTGCCCCTAGTTTATGCCCACGAAACGATGGCGAGAACGCCCGTGGTTTTAGAAAGAGAGCGACGGGCCTTGAAAATTGTTGTGGCCCGTGCTAACCTGTCCGTAGACGAAGAATAAGAATCACGAAGTAGGAGTTTCTATCGGTAAACCACTCCGCGTCAACGACGAAATCAGGTCGTCCTCGGTTCTCTTGATTGATGAGGAAAATCAATCACTCGGGGCCGTTAAGTTCGATCAGGCGCTGTGGCTTGCTTGGGAGACGGGGCTCGATCTTGTTGAAGTCGGCCCAAATGCTAGTCCACCCGTGGTTC
>JBBTZN010000141.1:0-4930 GCA_038061355.1 Patescibacteria group bacterium
GATTTTGTGCTTCGAGATAGGCACCGAAAACTGGATCATTAAGACGGATTCGGTGAATAGAGTGGGTTTTGGAGTAACGATCCCCACGTCTGGGGTCACTATTTTTTTGTTTCACAAGTTGCCCGATCGTTTGCACTCCATCACCCACCACATTGGCTGGCTCACGCAAAACGGCCGCGACAAACTTATTGTTGACCAAAACTACCCGGAAGAGTTGGCCAGAAATATAGCGCTCCACAACGTAGCGGTATTCGATGCGGCGAGCCGAAACGATAGCGGCGGCTAGCTGTTGGCTATCCATTATATTGATCGTCGTATGACGGGTCAGTGAGCCGGTACGTGGTTTGACCACCAGGGGAAAACCCAGTTTGTTACCAAACTTGATTCCCGCCTTTTGACTGGTAAAAGCGCGGCCAGCCGCATGGGGAAAATTATGGCGAGCTAGAAACTGTTTGAAAGCAAATTTGTCATCAAAGTCCCAAACTTTGCGATGGTCGATAGGCATCGTCGGCAGACCTTCGAATACAATTTCCTTACCACTTGGCAGTGGCAAAACAAAAAAATTGGTTGGCTTACCAAAAAGCTGAAGCTGGTTAATTGTTAGCTGCCGCTGTTCGGCTTCTTCTAAAATCACCCGCGTGCGCTGACTTAAGTTGAGATCGGTGGAAACAACTGGAACAGTTCTAAACCCGCCAAGCTGACGAAGACTCGCAAAGAGACCGCGCAAAACCCAGCGATCGATGGGCAGATAAGTAAGAGCCTTCCGACCAAGCCGCAAGGCTGGGCTCAAAGGGGTGAGCCCAATCGACAGCAAACTTTCCAAGCGATCGTCGTAGTGACGCGGATCGTTTTGGTAGGGCTGGCAGTCCGGACAATTTACAGACATAATTCCCTCACTACGTAATTCCCACACTCCCCATTCCACTCGACGAGTGGGAATTAACGTGGGAATTAGCCCTTCTTTAGAATTTGGACAAAGACATCGTCGGGGATGGAGACTTTGCCGAACTGTTTCATCCGTTTTTTACCTTTGGCCTGCTTTGACCAAAGTTTGCGCTTGCGGGTAATATCGCCGCCATAGAGGTAGCCGGTGACATCTTTTTTCATAGCCGAGATGCGCTCGCTGGCCAAAATTTTGCCACCGATGGCCGCTTGGATTTTAACTTCAAACATCTGCCGAGGGATGAGTTCTTTAAGACGGGCAACAAAGGATCGGGCCCGTCGTTCGGCTTGGGTACGATGGACAATCTGTGAGAGGACATCAAACGGCTCATCGGCAACGAAAATATCGAGCTTGGCTAAGTCTTCTTCGCGAAAGTCGAGAAATTCGTAACTCATGGAAGCATAGCCCGAGGTGCGACTTTTGAGCTCGTCGTAGAAGTCGGTAATCAACTCGGCCAGGGGCATTTCGTACTTGAGCAAGGTGCGACGCGGACCCGAACTGGTGGCCAAATATTCTGTGCCTTGATAAATGCCCCGCCGACTTTGGGCCAAGTCCATGACAGCGCCTAGATAGTTTTCGGGTGTGAGAAGTTCAGCTCGCACCCAGGGTTCGGCGTAGACCGTTCGGCCACCTTCGGGACGTTCACGATAGCCCACCGAGGGTGAAGTAATAATCAGCTCGAGGTTGTACTCCCGCTCCAGCCGCTCTTTAACAATTTCCAAATGAAGCAAACCGAGAAAACCAGCTCGGAAACCAAGGCCAAAGGCCTTGGAACTGGTGGGTTCGTAGACAAGGGCCGCATCATTGAGTTTGAGTTTGCCGAGGGCTTCACGCAACTTCTCCACCTCACCATCGGAGGGGTAGAGGCCAGCGAAAACCATTGGCATCGGTTCTCGATATCCCGCCAGAGGCTGGATATCGCGCGATTGGCGATCAGTGATTGGCGATTGGGTCGTAATCGTGTCGCCAACTCGGGCTTGCGAGACGTCTTTCAGACTGGTCACGATATAACCAATTTCGCCTACAGCAAGCTTGTCGGATTTCGAGAGAGCGGGGCGAAACACCCCGACTTCGAGCGCTTGATCTTCGGTTTTGGTGCGCAAAAAGCGAATCTTTTCGTTGGCGGTAACGGCACCATCAACGATCCGAACGAGCGCAATCACTCCTCGGTACGAATCGTATTTTGAGTCAAAAATAAGGGCTCGTAAAGGCACTTCAGTCTGACCCTTGGGGACAGGAATCCGCTCAACAACCGCCTCTATAAGTTCGGCCACTCCCTGGCCGGTTTTGCCCGAGACCCGCAAGACCGTTTCGTACTCAACGCCCAGAAGTTTGGCGAGATCACGGGCAGCACCATCGGGATCGGCTTCTCTAAGATCAATCTTATTAACAGCTGGAATAATGACCAAATTTTGGTCCATAGCCTGGTAAAGTGTGGTCAATGTCTGCGCCTGGATACCTTGGGTGGCATCGACTAAAAGAATCGCTCCCTCAACTGCGGCAAGTGAGCGAGAAACTTCATAGGAAAAATCGGCATGACCAGGAGTATCGATCAGATTCAAAACAAATTCTTGTTTTGAATCTGCAAGCACCAAATCCGAAGTACCAAATCCGAAACTTCCGTTCGGTTTTGAATCTTTTGTATTCTGAATTTCTAATTTGTCTCGGATTTCGGATTTCGGATTTCGGATTTCTGGCTGGTAGACCATCCGCACTGGCGCGAGCTTGATGGTAATCCCACGCTCACGCTCGAGCTCGAGCTGATCGAGAAGCTGCGGCTTCATCGCCCGCGCTTCGACAGTATGGGTAACTTCAAGCAAGCGATCGGCCAGCGTCGATTTGCCATGATCAATATGGGCAATAATGCAAAAATTACGAATTTGAGTTTGATTCATTTGATTTAGTCTATCTAAAAAACGGCAATTACACCAGATAGACAGCTTGACTTTTATATAAAAAAAGCAGAATTGCCGTGGCTACTCGGCCGCGCCTGAATCAGGTACGATAAGCAGTACATGGCTGATCAAATCCCACCACAACCAACAAACCAATCCAACTCAAGCAACGGGTTGACGTTGCAGGCTTTACGCTATAGCAAAACCCAGCCTGTTTTTACACCACTGTCTCGAGAGACACCTATCGAAAACAGCCAGGCCGAAGAACCAGCACCAGTCGAAAAGATTGGCCGTCCTCCAGAGGCCCGCTGGCTTATTTATGTAAAAACCTTTGGTGTTTTCATTTTTCTCTTCCTGTTCTTTCTTGGAATTCTGAATGGCCCGGCTTGGTATCAGCGACTAAGTTATCAACTTAGCGAAACGAGCATAGCCACCCCTCAACTAGGGCTTCTGCCGAAGTTGCAAGATGCCCCGATCCAACTTATCAATCTTAAAGATCGACCGGCTGACTATCTTGACTCAACCATCCAGATCCCCGGTTATTCACTGGCCGACTTGGGTGATAATCAACTTCTGATCCCCAAAATTAAGGTGAAGGCCCCAATTATCTGGGGTTCGGAAACCGACGAAACGTCGATGCTGGCCAGTTTACAACAAGGCGTGGCTCACTACGGCTTCTCCGCTCGGCCCGACGAAGGCCGCGGGAATGTTTTTTTAACCGGTCACTCTTCGTATTTTTTCTGGGATAAAGGCCAGTATAAAACGATTTTTGCTAACTTGGATCGACTGGAAACGGGCGACCAAATCGCTTTGACGTACCAAGGAGTTGTCTATCTCTATCAAGTGCGAGAAAAGAAAGTCGTTAAACCGACCGATTTTGAAGTGACGAATGCAACAGACACACCAACACTTTCGCTGATGACCTGCGTCCCGGTTGGCACAAATTTGAATCGTTTGGTTGTTCAGGCTGATCTGATCTCTGCCGCGCCAAGTCAGCCAGTGCCCGTGACGCCACAAAGTCTCAAAAAGCCGGCGGCGATCTTTTCGTATCTACCATTTTAAATCTCTAGACTTACGAAATGAGCGCGCCAAATAATCCGATCGGATTATTTGGCGCGCTGTTTAATACTCTGTGTGTTTAGTTAAGCCAGACTAAAATTATCCAGAGGCCGGCTAGGTAGAGCCCAAACAAAATAACGATCAACGACCCTATCCCCCAGCCACTCTCTAGCCGAGCGTGGTCGAGGTCGCTGAAGAAAGGCTCTTCCGAGGGAGGAATTTTTTCAGTTCGTGCCATTCAGAACTCCTTAAGAAGGCGACAACAAGAATATAAACGACCGTACCAGTCAGTAAGCCGGCGGCTGTTTGGATTAAAACGCTTGAGGCGTAATCAAGATTCAAACGGGAGCCGATAAAAACTTTTACTAGTTGGACGGCGACGGCCATCACGACGGTGGCAATCGTAACTTTTCCGAGTGAGGGTAAAAGGCTGCGAAGCGGAAGATTAACCGTTCGCTGCAGAGCAGCCAACAACAGGCTGGCGTTAACAATCATACCCACTGAAAAGGCAATGGCGAGAGCGGCGACTTCACCGATATGGAGGCTATAGCCATTACCGAGTTCGATTGTCTGGGGTAACCAACTGGCCAGACCAAAACTTAGACTAATGGTCACAACAGAGGCGACAAGACTGATAACCATCGGCGTGGTCGTATTTTGGCGCGCATAAAATGCTCGAGCCAAGAGTGGGACGAGCCCGGCCGCGACAATGGAGATAGCAAACCAACCCAGCACATCAGCCGTAGTCTGCGTTGATTCCCAACCAAAGAAACCCGCCCCGAGAATGAGCCGCACAACCTGGATGCGGAGCATGATCAACCCAACTGAAGCCGGGATAAGTAAGAAAAGAATCCAACGGATACCTTGCATAATATGTTGTTTGAAAGCTTCGGTCTGCCGATCAGCCGCCGCTTGGGCAATCGTGGGGAAGAGAGCCGTCGCAATCGAATTGGCAAAAACAGCACTGGGCATGGTTTGGATATTGTTGGCCAGACTGTAGTAGGTGATGGCTCCTGACCAGGCCGAACCAAGC
>JBBTZN010000142.1:0-17531 GCA_038061355.1 Patescibacteria group bacterium
TCAATAATTTCTGGGTAGCTTGTTGGTAGAGTTCCGTGCGCTCTGACTGAATGTAGGGGCCAAACTCGCCACCAACTTGGGAGCTCTCGTTAAAGGTAATACCCAACCATTCGAGATCAGCAAAAAAACGCTCCATTGACCCGGAAACATAGCGCGTTTGGTCGGTATCCTCAATGCGTAAAATGTAGGTCCCGTTGGTTTGCTTCGTAAAGAGGTAGCTAAAAAGAGCGGTGCGCGCCCCACCTAAATGAAGCTCACCGGTGGGCGAGGGGGCAAACCGGACCCGGATTGATTGTTGATCTAGCATGGGTCGATTCTATCCTGAAAATGATCGTCAGACCAGGGCCTAAAACGTAACTGGGCCAGCCGACATGCGACTGGGTCGGAATACAGGAATACAACCCCTGGGGTTGAATGCCGGAGGTTGTATTTGTATTTATTCGGCCCCGATGACGTCTTCCAGGTGAACAATATCTGGTGGGTCGAACTCAAGATTAACTGCGATAACATCTACGCGAATATCTCGGCCGGGATATTGTTGTTCCAACCAGCGGGCCAAAAGACGCAGTTTTTGCTGTTTATGCCAATTAACCATCTCTTGCGGTAAACCAAAAAGAAGACCGCGCTTGGTCTTCACCTCTACCAGGACGATAATTTTCTTATGTTCCGTCAGAAGGTCGATCTCCCCAAGCTTATTCTTGAGGTTTCTCGCCAGAATCTTGTACCCCTTCGTCTGCAGGAGCTTCGCCGCCAGATTCTCCCCTATCTGTCCCGTTGTCAGTCGTGCTTGCGTCATTAACTACCTCTTCAGGAGACACCTCAACTTCTGGCGCTGGCTCGGTCGTCTCTGACTCTGATTCTACCGTAACTGGCCCAGCTTCGACAGGAATAGACTCTGCTCCCGGCACAACCACCTCTTCAACTTGTTCGTCGGCTGAACCTTCTATTTCTTCGGCTGTTTCTGGAGTTTCTACTTCCGACGCTTCGGTCTGATTTTCTTCTTCCTCGGGTTTCTCTTCCCATGAGGCGTAGGCTTCCCAACCCTTGAGTTTGGCCTTTTTACCGATGCGGCCACGGAGAAAATACAGTTTAGCGCGGCGAACTTTAGACGAGCGAATGCGCTCGATTTTGGCGATCATTGGGCTATGCAAAGGGAAAACCCGCTCAACACCTATGCCCGAGGCAATCCGGCGAACCGTAAAGGTACCAGACAAGCCTGTGCCGTGTTTCATAGCAATCACGAGACCTTCAAAAACCTGAATGCGCTCTTTGCCACCTTCACGAATCCGGCCATGAACGCGCAAAACATCCCCAATGCGAAAGGTTGGTAGATTTTTGCGGCGATGCGCGAGCTCAACTGATTCGATCAAATGTTGCATAATTACTCCAAAAGTTAGGTAGTTTTCGTGGCGACAACAGGTTCAACATGAACCAAGCGGACGGCGGCGGCTTGGCCCGTGAATTTAACACGTGTGGTACGTGAAAAACGGACAGTGCCATCAATTAGCGCAAAAATGGTGTCGTCTTTGCCACGGCGAGCATTTACACCGGGGTGGAAGCTGGTGCCACGCTGGCGAATAATAACATTGCCAGCCTTAACAGCTTGGCCACCATAAATCTTGACGCCAAGACGTTGAGCTTGGGAATCGCGGCCGAGTTTTGTACCGCCTTTGGCTTTAATATGAGCCATGACTGTCGCTACGCTCCAAATTTCAAATGACAAAATCCAAATTTCAAAAATAAGAAGACCAAGTGGTCTCACTACAAGTGATAGTATCGAGAAATCATTAAATGGTCAACCCCTCACATGAAAAGCAACTTCGTCGATTGCGCAGTGCTTTTCATGTGAGGGTTCAAGGAACTTATAAGAGTGTTCGACCCCGCCTGGCATTTTAGCCTGGCGGGGTCTGGGATGCGGGCAAAGCCCGCCCTAGCCGTTCTTGAAAGTCCTGACGAGATCATCGGCCGAGGGTGACGCTCGTTGGAGCATCTTCTCGAGGGCAGGGTAGGTGGCGGGCGGTTTGAGGTCGAACGGGGCGGTTGTCGGGGCCAAATGGATGATCAGCCGGCAACGAGCCGGTTCGAGATCGTAGATCAGGACCGGCGGCTGATCGACCGGATAAAAAAATTGCTGATCGACAATCCGGAAGCCACGGGCACGGTTCCGGTCTAACCGAACAACTTCGATCCGGCCCTGAATCGGTTGAATCCGAACGGTATAGGAATCAATATCGGCCCCTTCTCCCAGAAAGTGGTGATGGAGGGTCTGTCCGGTAATCTGAAGGTGCAGAGGTGGACTGCTCTCTCCGACAAGCCAGAAAGGCAAGAGGTTGGATAGCCCAAACAGGTCTTCCAGCCCGTGAGATTGACAAGTACCTGTTGCACGACTGGAAGGCAGGCGAATCGCGATCTGTCTATCCAGTGTGTAAGGTACTTCGACCAGCTCATGGCCATCGAACGAAACCTTGACAATAACGGCTCTAGGACAAAACAATCCAATCACACTCCTCAACCAAAATCTAAGGTGGTGGTAGCGTACCGCAAAGAAAAGTCGGGGTCAAGAATTTCCAGGCGGGCCACTTCCTTGTAGTATGGAGGCAATGTCTCAACCCATGTATGTCAATTTACACACCCATTCTGACTATTCGCTACTCGATGGCCTGGCTAAGGTCGATCAGTTGGTTGGCCGTGCCAAAGAACTGGGCATGCCGGCCTTGGCCTTAACAGACCATGGCGTAATGTATGGCGCGATTGATCTTTATAAGGCGTGTAAAAAAGCCGAGATCAAACCAATTATTGGCGTCGAGGCCTATATGGCGCCGCGGACGCGGTTTGATAAGGTACCCAAAATCGATAGTAAGTACTTTCACCTCACCCTCCTGGCCCGCAATAATCAAGGCTACGCCAACCTAATTGAATTAGTGACGGCCGGTTGGATGGAAGGCTTTTACTATCGGCCGCGCATCGACCACGATCTTTTGAGCCAAAAATGCGAGGGGCTGATAATCCTTACCGGCTGCATTGGCGGTGAGGTTGGCCAAGCGATCGTGAATGGCGAGCCCGAAGAAGCCGAAAAGATTATAGCCTGGTACGAAGAGTTGGTCGGTAAAGAACACGTTTTTGTGGAAATTCAGCACCACCCAGGCCTAGAAGATCAAGTGAAGGTCACGGCAACGCTCAAAGCGCTCGCTAAAAAGAATGGCTGGCAGTTAGTCGCCACCTGCGACAGTCACTATGTCAAACACGAAGACAAAGATGCCCACGAAATCTTGCTGGCGGTGCAAAGCAAGAGCACCGACGAAGATAAACGGTGGTCGCTTAAAGAGATTGATCTTCATTTGCGAACGCCCGAAGAGATGGCTGAAGCTTTTGTCGACACGCCCGAGGCGCTGACAAACACGTTGAAAGTTGCCGAGCTCTGTGATGTTTCGATCACCTTTGGGGAAAATAAGTTGCCGGAGTTTCCCTCAACCCGAGGGATCTCCAACATGGACGAACTGCGCTTGCTCTGTGGCGAAGGCTTTACCCGCCGCTATGGCCCCGATGCCAACCCGGAATACCGGAAGCGTCTCGAGTACGAGCTCTCGGTTATCGAACGGATGGGCTTTCCCAGCTATTTCTTGATTGTGGCCGACTACATCAACTGGGCGAAGGCGAATGGCATTTTGGTTGGTCCAGGCCGCGGCTCGGCCGCCGGATCGATGGTGGCTTATTTAACTGGTATTACTGAACTCGACCCGATGAAATACGGCCTGCTCTTTGAACGCTTCTTAAACCCCGACCGCGTCTCCCTGCCCGATATTGATACGGATTTTGCCGATACCGACCGGGGCAAGGTTTTGGAGTATATCCGAAACAAGTACGGTGACGACCACGTCGCCGGGATTATAACCTTTGGCACGATGGCCGCTCGGGCTTCGGTGCGGGATACGGGCCGGGCTCTAGGCATGGCTTACCAAGATGTTGACCGGATTGCCAAGCTGGTACCGCCGCCCAAACAAGGTAAACACGTGCCACTGACGAAACTTATCCCCGAAACACCCGAACTTAAACAAGTTTATGACAGTGAACCAAATACCAAGATTCTCCTCGATTTGGCTGCGCGGCTCGAAGGGACGTACCGTCACTCGGGTCAGCACGCTTCCGCTTTTGTAATCTCAAAAGATCCCTTGATAAAAACCGTACCCTTGCAGCCCGCCCAAAAAGGTGATGTGGCCCACGTCACGCAGTTCTCGATGTACCCGGTCGATGAACTGGGCTTGCTGAAAATGGACTTGTTAGGCCTCTCGAACCTGTCGATCATCGCGCGGGCGGTAGAGATTATCGAAGCTACTTATGGCGACAAAATTGATGTCGCCAATCTTCCGCTAGAAGATCCCATTACGTATGAGCTACTCACCAGAGGTGACACAACCGGCGTTTTTCAATTGGAATCAGCCGGCATGAAACGCTATCTTCGTGATCTCAAACCCAACCAGCTCGATGACATTATCGCTATGGTCGCCCTCTACCGGCCGGGCCCACTGCAATTTATCGAGAGTTTTATTCGCCGCAAGCACGGGCTAGAACCAATTACCTACATGCATCCCCTGCAAGAAAACGCCCTAAAAAACACTTATGGCTTTATGGTCTATCAAGAGCAGGTGATGCAAATGGCCCGCGAGATGGCCGGCTTTACCGGCGGCCAATCCGATACGCTTCGCAAAGCGATCGGTAAAAAAATCGAGAAGTTGATGAAAGAGCAACGGTCACTGTTTGTCGACGGCTGCGTGAAAAATGGTGTTGAGCGGGCAACGGCCGAGACTATTTGGCGGCAAATTGAAGAGTTTGCCGCCTACAGTTTTAACCGCGCTCATGCGGCCTGTTATGGGTTTATTGCCTATCAGACTGCTTACCTCAAAGCCCACTACCCCTCGGCCTTCATGGCGGCGCTGATGACCAACGACCACGACGATACCGAACGGCTGACGATTGAAATCGACGAGTGCCGGCGCATGGGCCTCGAAGTCCTGCCACCTGATGTAAACGAGTCGTTCGTCGACTTTGGGGTGATGCAGGGATCGGGCAATATTCGTTATGGCCTGTCGGCCATTAAAAATATTGGCGAGGGTGTCGCCCGCGCGATTACTCGAGAGCGGAAAGCTCGCGGGTCCTACCCGACGCTCCTCGAATTTGCCAACCGCCTCGGGCCAGAAATTATCAACAAAAAAACAGTCGAAAATCTGGCGAAATCGGGAGCGCTTGACCAATTTGCCGAGCGCAACCAGATTTTGGCCGGGTGCGAGCAAATCTTAAAAATTATGGGGGCACAGAAAAAAGCGGCAGATAGCCAGCAGATTGGCTTGTTTGACGTCGGCGGGCCGGTGGCGCTGGCTCTCCCCACCCTCGATTTGCCCGCGGTCGAAGCGGCTGATAGTCGGCAACGATTAGCCTGGGAAAAAGAGCTGCTGGGGATGTTTTTGTCAGACCATCCCCTGCATGAAGTTGAAGATATTATGCGGGAATATGCCACGCCAATCAGCCAACTGAACGAAGATTCGATTGGCGGGCGAATTCGATTGGCGGGCGTCATTACGATGGTTAAAAAAATTCAGACTAAGGATAAATCGAATATGCTGTTTGCTACGCTCGAAGATTTAACCAGCTCGATGGAATTTTTACTTTTTCCCCGTACTCTTGAACAATATGAAACGCTGGCACGGCTCGATAGCCTCGTTTTGATTGAGGGCCGCATTTCGTCAAAAGATGGTGACTTGAAACTCGTCGCGGAGAAAATCTGGCGGCTTGGAGAGCAGTTGCGCCTGGAGCAGTTTCTACCTTTGGGCGAGAAACATACGGCGCGTAAAAAGAAAACGGATGGTGAAACAGCTGCTGATAAAAAAACCAGTGGCCCAAAAAAGACTACGGGAGTTGCGCCAACATACTCGCTGGCCATCTCGTTGCCAGCCTCGACCACAAAAGAAACTTTAGCCAAGATGAAGGCGATTCTCGAGCGCTATCCGGGTGAAACGCTCGTGATACTACGAATGCCGGTTGATGGCGGCGTAAAAGAGGTCGCCATAAAAACCCGCGTAAATTTGCGCGCGCCAGTGGAAGTGGAACTAGCCCGCCTGATTGGCCGGGCGAATATTCAGTTAGTTGAACAATCCAAGGAAGTTATTACCTAAAGGACTTTCTCATTTTTGGAATCTCCTCGAAGGTGTTCACCGAGTAACTCCTTCAAGGTGGAGGTCCGACGCACCGGTCGGACTCCGTATCGAAGCATCGGAGAAAAAATGAGAAAGTCCTAAATCAATTGGAATGGTTAACTAGCAAGATGTCATTCCGGCCCGTGAGCCGGAATCCAGGCCTCGTTTAGTCTCTGAATCCCCGATTCTCCTTCGACAACAACCAGTCGGGGATGACGCGAAAAAAGCAAAGGGGCCGCCTGTAGGCAGCCACCTTCCTGACAACACGCGCCTTCTTTGGTGGCGCGGCTCGATTAAGCGAAATCGGCCATGCGGATTGGCTCGTAGCCTCCCTTGCTGAGCACGCTGTGAGCCACACCGATCATGGTCATTTCCCTGAGATCCATGAGCCGGACCTCCAGCCGAGCGAGAACGTCAAAACTTGACAGACGCTCGGTGCCCCACCTGTCCAGAATCCTCATGACCTCTTCCCAGAAGTAAGGGATATCCGGCAGCGCGTGGCCCTCGACATCGCATGTGTCGGGGAGCATGGTGATTGTCTCTAGATGCCGATACATGGCGACGGTCCGGGGGTAGAAGGCCTGATAGTAGCACTCCGGGTGCTCACCATCAGCTCCCCGTATGCTTTCTCCAGAGGCCGGTTTACCTCTGAGAAGACGTCCTAACATCATGTTGATCGCTGTGGTCTGATCCGGTCGAATAACCGGCCAGTTGGGGAGGAGAAGCGCGCTCCCATCAATGTCCGTCGGGATCAACGTCCCCTGAGTCGTGATACCCGAATCATCAATTGCCAGTATTTCGCCAGTGACCATTTTTGTTTATTCCCCCTTGAATAAAACAAAGTCGTCAGCACCGTACCAACGCTGACGCGACAATAACAGATTCAAAACGATCTGTCAATCTTCGTTGACAATATCTTTAGGTCCTTCCTCGGGTTTATCAACTTTTTCTTCTTGTTTTTTTGTCAACCCCTCACCCCGTTTTGTGCGAATAATCCGTTGTTGCACCTCGTAGGGATCATAGACAGCGCTTAATGTTAGATCGGCCTCGGTTGCACCTGACGCAATAATCGCCACATCGCCAAGATTAAACATAGTCGCCCCGGCACCTTTAACCTCATGGCTAATTTTCAAGATATCTGCCAGGGCGATCTCGCCAACTTTGCGGTCAAACCAACCGCGCTGATCAACGGCCATAAGGCGTTGATTGGTAAGGACGTAGATTGAATTGCTCCATAAAAACCAAGCGCGCAGGGCGAGATAGAGACTAATCGGCCCAAGAATGAATATCGCCCAGCTGGTTACCCAGCTGCCCTGAAACTTGATAAAAACGGCCGTGAGCAGAAGCAGAAGCAGAACAATGATGAGACCTGACTTAAAAAGCGTCCAGGGGTGACGACGCAAGACAAAAATAATCGACTCGTCAGGGTTTTCACCCTGGAAAATTACATCGGTATTAGTCACGCGCCCGCCCAATTAGAGGAACGTGCCCGGGATAAGGGTAATAACCATGCCAATAATCACGATCGTGATGATGGCAACGATAAAACCCCGTTGAAAGCCTTGTGAAAACATCTGCACCTCACTTCGTTCGGAAATTACTAAATCTTAATTTCTCATGACGAATTCCTAAAAAGATTATACCCTATCACGTGAATCAAGGAATGTTGAACCTTGCAATTAATCAGACATGTCTCGCTTCCCGTGTCATCCCCGACCGGTTCGACTCATCGAAACAGGATCGGGGATCCAGATACGAATGAGGGCCTGGATTCCGGCTCACGGGCCGGAATGACAAGTAAGGGGTTTATTAGATTTCTTGATTCAATTCCTCTCTTTTTTGCGAATCATACGTTCGGCCAGTGATAGGGCCACCAACAGGATCACCATCAGAAGGATTGCCCAGGCGAAGGCATGAACTTTACCAGCCGTACGACTAGAGAGGGCAATCAGCCCAAAAATACCCGAAACGGCCATTAAGATTAAAACGACAACTGGCTGCGAGATACCTAGATCAAGCAGGCGGTGATGGAGGTGTTCACGGTCGCCGACAAAAGGCGACTGGCCAGTCGCCAGACGGCGAATAACTGCCCACAGGGCGTCAAGGATCGGTAGGGAGAGGACAAGGGCGGCGGTGGCCAGTTTTCCTCCAGATATAATCGCGGCTACCCCCAACAGATAACCCATCAGCTGACTACCGGAATCACCCAAAAAAATTTTCGCCGGATGCCAGTTGCTGGGTAAAAATCCGAGGCTAGCCGCCAAGAGGATGAGCAGTAAAAAGGCCAGAGCTGGTTGTCCGACAAAAGGAGCAACGGCCAGTGAAGCAAGAGTGAGAAGGGCCACACTCCCAACACCAGTTGCTAGGCCGTCTAGGCCGTCAAGAAAATTCATGACATTGATGGTTAAAACGATCCACCCAATCGCGATCGCGGCATCAAAGGCGGCGGACAGTTCAAGATAGGGGCCACCGAGGGGGTTGGTGAGGCGCTGAACTTCGATACCAAATAGCGGCACCATCGCCGCTGCGCCGAGTTGCCCGAGCAATTTCCAGCTTGGTTTTAAGTCAAAAAGATCATCAAGGACACCGACCGTAACCAAGATCACCGAACCAAGGAGAAGTCCGAAAAGATTGCGATCAATCCCCCAAACGGTGGCGCGGGAAAATTCCAGACGGCTGGGGTCAAAAAGTAAAACGATCGCAATTGCTATCCAAAAAATGACAGCAATAATTAAGCCACCGAGCCTCGGGATTGGCCGGGTATGGACATCACGCGTTCGTTTGGGCGCAACCAAAGCCAGGCGCCGCGCCACAAATAGGCGGGCCAAAAGCGGTGTAGTAATAAGTGCGACAAGAAACGTGCCGCCGATTAGCAAGGAATCGAAAGAATTCATCCGCTTTCTCCTTAACCCCAGGGGTTAAAACGCCCAAAAAAACCCTGGGGTTTCCCCGATAGCGATAAGAAATTAGCGATTGCCAAAGAGAGGATCTTCTGTCCGCTGATAGCTTTGGAGGTCTTTTTTACTAAACCAGTACCCAATTTCGTGGGCCGCTTCTTCTGGTGTTTCGGAGGCGTGGACGAGATTGAAAACGGCGCGATGCTCTTTGTTCGCCAGAGCAGGCGAATCAACTGAATAGTCACCCCGAATCGAACCTAGCTCGGCTTTGTAGGGAATCGTGGCGCCAACCATCTTACGAACGGCATCGACGGCATGCAAGCCTTGAACAACCATTTTGACAACCGGCCCAGCCGTCATCGAATCGAGCAGCCAGCCGCGCACCTGGACGCCAATCTCTTTGGCATCGGTGGTGCCCAAATCACCCTTAAGGTCATAGTTGTACTTTTGATAGGTGTCGATGGTTTTGCCTCCCAAACGCTCAATCCAGGCTTCATCTTTGGGGTAGTGGTTATCAATTTTTTCGCGGGTGGGCAGTTCCATAACGAGAGCAATGACCTTGAGACCGCGCTGTTCAACCCGACGAATAATTTCACCAATCAGACCGCGCATAACTCCGTCGGGTTTAACCATTAAGAAGGTCTGTTCTTCACTAGGATGCCAGGTGGCTTTTTCATCAGTCATGAGGCTCCTCTTCCCGACATCTGCAGATCGTCGGGACAATTCTTACTCTTCTGTCCTCAAAAATTATACCAGTTATTTACTCCGGTCACCAGAGTAAAGTCTGATTCTACCGCACCGTCACCTCAAAATACATCCCAATATCAGACAGCCACGCCACTTCATCAACCACGGGACGAAGATAGTAGCGGTAAGTGCCCAGGACTTTATTGGAAGGAGCCGTCAGGCGGAAGGTGAAGGTAGCGATTTCGCCGGGGGCGACTTCTAATTGCGTAAAGCGGATACGGTTACACTTGTACCAGCCGTCAGCACTCCGATCTTCAAGGTTGACATCAAAACCAGGCACGTTGTCTTGAATCTGCTCCGTCCCGAGAGAAAAGTAGTCTTGGTACCAAGTATTGGTGCCAGTGTTTAGGAGATTAATGGTGAAGGTGGCTGTTTCTCCCCGACTAATGGTTTGGCTGGAAGCCGACTGACTGACGAAGGCATAGCTATAGTTAGCCGGGTTGCCGTCAACTGGTGGACCACTAACACTACTCCCACTGGCGGGGAGAGTGGTGACATCCCAAGAAATCTCGTTTCCTGGTAGCCAAACAATCTCATCGGCGACGAGGCGGAAGCTTTCATGGAAAGTCATTGAGATCTTGTTGGTGGGGACTTTCCAGGTCAGACGGAAGGTAGCCGTTTCCCCGGGGGCGACGGACTCTTCAATAAACCTGGCCCGATTGCACTTGTACCAGCCGCTCACGGTATCAAAGCCCGGACAGCGATCCTGGGAGTTGACGGTCGCTAGGTTCACATAGTCGCGCCACCAAGTGGCTACGCCAGTGTTTTTGAACTTGGCTTCAATTGTTATCTCCTCGCCGGCCCGAACGGAGACTTGGGGGGTGGATTGGCTGACGACTTCAGCCGCGTAGTGACTGGAGTCGGTATCCACGGCGATGGAGGAACGGGTTGAGATGGGGGTTTGTGTTGCCGTTGGTGAGGAGGTTGTAACGGTGGGGTTTTTAGTGATCAAAGGAGAGTCGCTGGGGGAGGGGGACGCCGAGGACGTGGTCGAAACGGTTGGCGCGGGCTGGACGACATTATTCAAGTTGAGGCTAACACCCTGTCGCGTGACGGAAACCAGCGTCGCCGTAGAGGTATCGCTGGCAGCCATAAACTGCTCACTACCGAGCCGACCGGGATTTTGGGTAGGCTTTAAGCCGCCGTCATCATCGTACTCAAAGCTATTGATGATATTATTGCCCCAGGCAAAAACCGAACCGGCCGCATCAACCACCAGAGCAAAGCCACCAATATAATCGCCACCACCAGCCGCGATAGCCGTAATATTTGAGAGATTCGGCACCTGCAAGGAGTTATAGCCTGACCAGTGCTGCGCCGTACTCCCGACATCTGCCGCCTGACCCCAAGTGTAGACATGACCATTTTGAGTTAAAGCAAGAGCGTAGCCTGACCCTGCCTCAATCGCAACAGCGTTCGTAATGCCTTCTACCTGATAGGGAACTGATTGATACTCATCATCGGCTTCAACCTCTGTATGATATCCCCAACGCCAGATGGTGCCATTGGCCTTCAGAGCAATCGAATTTGTCCAACCAGCAGCAATTGCAATAACATTAGACAAATTTTTAACAGGCACAGGGGAGGAGCTGTTTTCAATGATTGGGTTGCCCTGGGCATCGCGGCCAAGACCAAGCTGGCCCTGATTTTTCATATACTCGGCCGGAAGATCCTGTAGCGGCGAGCTACCGCCCCAAGCCAGCACCGTGCCGTCAGACTTGAGAGCAAGAGCGTGCCGTTGGTTGGGATACTCGTCGTTGCCACCGGCCACCAGCGCCGTAATGTCAGCCAGCCCCGGAATCTTTTGTGGTGTTGCTTGATCTTGCCAACTAGCCGTGCCATTACCAAGTTGGCCATGGGTATTACCGCCCCAAGAGGAGACGGTCCCATCGCTATGGAGCGCAAGCGAAAAATCGAGACCGGCAGCGACGGCAATAATATCGGTTAGCCCTTCCACCTGGGTTGGAATATCAGTGCCATCGTCCAAAACATTAGGACCTAATTGGCCAGAAAAATTACCGCCCCACGCCCAGACAGTACCATCGTCAGCGCGACCATCAGCAGTGCCGTCGGAGACAAGGGCCAACGTATGATCGAGGTGCGTAGAGATTTTGAGGACATTAGCAAGACCAACAATCTGTTCTGGTTGAGTAGCATACGGTACAGGATTATTCCCCTCATTGCGGCCCAGTTGTCCCCAGAGATTGCCACCCCAAGCCAAGACTGTACCATCGGCTTTCAAGGCCACCGAGTGGTCATAGCCAGCAGCTACCATTGGCTCGGTAACAAATGGAACATTGACTACATCAGCGCTGGGTCTGGCTTTGACATATAAGAAAATCCCGGCACCAACCCCAAGCAGGGCTAGGAGAAGAATGAGAAACTTTTCGCGCAATGAGAACATATCCCTCCTAAGAATAAACTTCTGCGCAGCTTGGTTTTACGATACCGAGCCCCTGCTGGCATTACAAGTAATACTTACTAAGATTGCGTAAGCAATTTCTCAAACCGCTTGGGATCGTCGTAGGGTCCAAGAATCGTTAGATAAAGGCCGTCACTGTCAATTAATTCTTTGGCGAGGTTTTGAATTTGGCTAATAGTAACCTGCTCCCGCTCTTTCACGACTTCTTCGGGCTGTTCGATCGAATCTTCGAGCAGGGCCTGCTCGGCCAGATAATCAGCCACCGACATCGAATCTTCTAAGCCGAGGTAAAGCGAACCGCGGAGGTTCTTTTTGTCGCGGTCGAGCTCTTCGGCGCTGACGGGCGTGGTGGTAAGGCGGCGGAACTCATTGAGAATCACCTGAATAGCTTCGTCAATTTTCGCCACCTGGACACCGGCGCTGGCGGTTAAAACCCCCGCGTCGCGGAAATACCACGTGCCGCTGCGAACATAGTAGGCCAAACCGCGCCGTTCGCGAACTTCGATAAACAGCCGCGAGCTCATGGTGCCGCCAAGAATATTGACCAGCAGGGAGAGAATCGGCCGCCGTTTGTCGCCACGAGGAAAACCGCGGAAGGCTAAGGCGACATGAGCTTGATCGGTTTTTTTAGTGACTAAACGGAAGTGCGGGCCTTTACCCTGATCTTTAGCTTCGACAAATGTCTTATCGGCATCGCCTTTAAGATGACCCAGCTTGGTCTCAACCTGATTCTTCCAATCGGTGGCCTCGCCCATGCCGGCGATGGCCACAACTAAATTATCTGGCTGATAGAATTTGGCCCGAAAATCGAGAAAATCTTGGCGATCAAACTTCATGACCGTTTCTTTCGTACCACCGATATTGCGCCCCAGCGGCGTATCACCATAAATCAATTGTTTGGCATGATCGTGAATAATCCGCATCGGCGTATCTTCGTACATATTAAGCTCTTCGAGAATGACGCCTTTTTCTCGTTCGATTTCCTCAACTTGAAAGAGGGGGTTTAGGAGCATGTCGGTAATAATATCGAAGGCTTGGTTAAAGTCTTCACCCGCCACCCGCACATAAAAGCCGGTGTATTCCTCGCCAGTAAAGGCGTTGTAGTCGGCGCCCAGAGCATCAAGTTCTTTAGAGATCTCGAGGGTCGAGGGTCGTTTGGTCGTGCCTTTGAAAAACATGTGTTCCAAAAAGTGGGCCACGCCGTTGGTGCGTTGGTCTTCGTAACGCGAACCCGTGCCAACCAAAATCAGGACGGTCACTGCTTTCGTATCGTGGAGAGGGGCAGTGATTAACTGGAGGCCATTATCGAGTGTTCTGATGTCGTAGTGTAGATTCATCGTTACCTCGCTTTCTTAAATTCTAATATCGAAGCACTAAATTCGAGACAAATTCAAAATACTAAATTCTGAACAGAGTTTCAAAATACTATTTGGAGAATTGGTAATTTGATTATTGTTTCGGATTTCGGCCTGCCTGCCGGCGAGGCAGGATTTCGGATTTCGGATTTTTAGTCTGTCGTTCTCTCCAAATATGCCAGATTGGTGGGATAATCGACAGAATAATAATGATAATGATACCCGGGGCGAGATAGTGGTCGATATTCGGCACCCGGGTGCCCAGATAGTAGCCCAAGGTAGTAATCCCGACCGACCAGATAAGGCCGCCAATAACATTATAGAGGGCGAAGGTAGCGTAGCGCATCTCGCCAACGCCGGCAAGAATCGGGGCGAAGGTGCGAACCACCGGCATAAAGCGAGCTAAGATGATCGTTTGCGCTCCATGGCGATCAAAAAAGACTCGGGCTTGCTCTAGGTGACGCTTATGAAAGAGGAGCGAGTCATCCCGCTTAAATAAAGCGGGGCCAACCTTTCGACCAAACCAATAGCCAAAGCTATCCCCTGTAATTGCCCCGACAGCGCAGACGAGAGCGACAAGAGCAATCTGCAGGTAGCCTTGAGAGGCAAGGATACCGGCGGTAAACAAAAGCGAGTCCCCTGGCAGAAAGAAACCAATAAACAAGCCTGACTCCGCAAAAACGATCGCAAAGAGCCCCAGATAGCCAACAGTTTCGAGAAGAGTGACGAGATCAAACATATTGACTCAATGACAAATTCCAAAATCCCAATACCAAATGAATACCTAAAAGACTTACGCAAATTGGGAACACTCCAGGAGTGACGATCCTGTGCTGTGCGAAGGACACTCCTGGAGTGAAGGAAAATTTGCGTAAGTCCTGGTCTAAATAACTCAATGACCAATTTTTGAAATTTGGATCTTGGATTTGATTTGAAATTTGGGCTTTGAAATTTGTCATTTAGAGACCAATCCTCCGAGCAAATGAAACAAGTGGGTTAATTAGCCAGCGATCAATCGGCCGACGGATGACAGAGAGAATTGCCACACTGGCCGCGCCAACGAGTAACCCAACCAGGATATCGCCGGGCCAGTGTTGCGCGGTAACAATCCGCGCCAGCACCGTCAAAAAGGTGACGATTGCCAAAAACCAACCAACGCGGCGTTCGCCCGCCAGAAAGAAACTGACCATGACAGCCGTCATAAAGGCCGCATGATCAGACGGAAAAGATGGGCCGGGCCGATCGAAGAGAAATTCGTGGGCGGGAAAATTGAGGTCAATAAGAGCGGTGGGCCGCATTCGTACCACATAGTGGCCAATAATGTTATTGAGTCCAAACCAGGCAAAAATGCCCGCGATAAAGGCGAGGAGGGCGGGTTCACGCCGACGAGCCAACCAAAACCAAACCAAAACGAGGGGAATGATATAGACCCCCAAAATAGCTATCCATTTCCACAGGCCCGGTAAGAAGTGGGCCCAGTTGTGGAAAAAATAGAAGACGCGCTCGTCGAGCGCAATCAATGTATTAAGCATGTAATTATCATAACGGATTAGGTATCATACGGAAACGCCCTCTGTTCGTTTTTGCTATAATGTACGACATGGACCTCTCTACACTCCTGCGAAAATTTCTCGAAGATTGTGAGCTTGAACGTGGGCATAGCCCGCGGACCATTGCCAATTACGAACATTATTTGGGTCGTTTTATTGAGTTTGCTTATGAACAAAAAATCGATAAACCAGCCGAGATCACTCTCGACCTCGTCCGCAACTGGCGCTTAACACTTCACCGTCAAAACCTGAAGATCAATACCCTAAACTATCATCTCATCGCTCTGCGCAGTTTTCTTAAATATCTAGCCAAACACGATATTGAAAGTTTGCCGGTGGAAAAAATCGAACTGGCTGACCAAGAGGGGCGACAGATCGCTTTTCTTGAGGCAGAAGAGATCGAACGACTGTTGGCCGCGCCAGATGTGCAGCTACCGCGCGGCCTGCGCGACCGAGCTATTTTGGAAACACTGTTTTCGACTGGCCTGCGCGTCTCCGAACTGGTGGCCATGGATCGCGCCCAAGTAAATTTAGATCGAGGAGAGTTTGGCGTTCGGGGTAAAGGCGGCAAGGTGCGGGTGGTATTTTTATCTGAACCGGCCAAGGAATGGCTAATTCGGTACCTAAACAGCCGACACGATAATGACCAAGCTTTATTTATCCGCTCGCAAATGTCAAAAAAAATCCCACACGATCAATTCCACTCGACGAGTGGGAAAGCTCGAATGGAAAAAGAATCCCTCCGCTTAACTGCTCGACAGATTGAACGGATTGTCCAGGCGCACGCGGCGGCGGCCGGGATTGTTAAACGAGTACATCCGCATGTTCTCCGCCACTCGCTAGCCACTGATTTATTACAAAACGGCGCCGATCTGCGCAGTGTGCAAGAAATTCTCGGGCATGCGTCGGTCACAACCACGCAGGTTTATACGCACGTCACCAACCCCCGCCTCAAAGAAGTCCACCAGGCCTTCCACCGGCGACAGAACAAGAGTTAACTGACACCTCCTTACTTACACCGTGAAGTGAATGGGCGGAGGTGTGTATGGTTAGTCGCGCAGGGGTTTATCGGCGATTGATGACCCACGCTGTTCTTTCTTTTCGGCTAGTTTTGGTTTTAGCTGGGTTCGGCCATAGTGCTCCATTTGAGCATGGTTCCAACGTTCTTGCCAAGAGATAACTTCTGTTAGTGGCGGTGCGCCAAGCGTATCGTTTGGCCGACGGAGTTTTTTTGCTAAAAAGGGAGTTCGGTCGGGATGGTGCTTCATCCAATCGTAAAATGTACCATGTAACTGGGTAATCGTAGACTCGGGAACGGCCTTGACTGGGCTCCGCAAAAACTGGGTAAAAAGCTCGGCTAATTGGTCCGCATCATTGTTCCAAACTTTTTCTTGCGGCGAAAGCCAGGCATAAAATTCGGTCACGAGATTGTCCAACGACTGTTCTTCGGGCTGCTGAAGCGCTTCGGTTTTCTCAATAACTTCCTGTGACATATCCCTCCTTCAATTATTTATTCATGACTTACGCGTTCTCTCCGCTCGTCATCGCGAGGCCAAAAGCCGTGGCGATCTAGTTGTCCAGATTAACGAGATTGCTTCGGCCGATACTCGCAATTATGGTAGCGTGTGAGTCGAGTTATTTGTTAATTTCAGAGAAGTTGGACTGTTTTAGGAAAAGACTTCGCAAGTTTTTTATCAAAAGTTAAGATAGGTAATGATTGATTTTCAGTTGACACAACTACCAAGTAGACATCAACAAAAGAAACTGATGTGTTTTTTTGATAAAGTTTAATTGTTTCGGTGAGGATAGTACGGTTGGCGTGAATTTCCGGAACTGACATCAACTCAAGGAGAAGTTGACTAATCAGTTGCCGATCGAGATGGAGAAAGGGCCCACCAAGCACCCAAACGACCTCGGCGAAAACGACATCTGAAACAACCAGGCTGCCAGGGGGAGCAACTTCAAAAAGATTCGTGATCTTCGCGGTCTGGTTTGGGACGTCTCGCAAAATGAACCTAAGAACAATATTGGCGTCAAGACTTCTCATGCGAACAACTAATCTTCCATCGAACGTCTATAGCGTTCGAGGGCAGCCTGCTGCCCAGATTGTTCAATAAGACGTTGGAGTTCGGCGTCGGAGAGTACTGGGATATGATGCTTTTTGAGGTGATCGGTAACCTGATCTTGCAGCTTCTCAAGTCGTTTTTTCCAGTCGTTTTTTTAAATCTTTTATTGATGTTTTTATTGTGTTAACTCTTATAGAGCGCCTTAAGAAAGACAAAGAGCATTGCTTGAACTGCTCCCAATCGGTTAATTTAGAATAGCGCTCTATGAATTTGGGCTTGAATACTATTTCAGAAGCGTTATGGAAT
>JBBTZN010000143.1:0-2520 GCA_038061355.1 Patescibacteria group bacterium
GATAACAAAAGTGATAATAAACCCGACAGCCGCAATAACAATCGCGACCGTGTAAATCTTAGGAATAGCATTGCCGAGATCTTTAAAAGCGGCGGGTAGGCCCTCGATATTATTGCCAACTGTATTCACATTAAACTGGCTGGCCAGAGCAAAAACCGGCCAGAGCAGGGCTGCAGCAGTCGCAAAGAAGGTGACAACTTTTTTTTGCACGCGCCTCCTTTTCTCTGTCTCTACTTTAGCTGAAGTATTTATCTAATAACAACTCCTCTGTTGCTAACCTAGGGTATATCTACGGCTTGATAGTTAACTGCGACCTAAATAATCCGATCGGATTATTTAGGTCGCAGTTAAGAGTTGGTACTTTTTATCACAAAATAAATCCATGGTAATTTCCTTTAGGACTTACGCAGTTGACGGGAACCACCTCCGAGGAGTCCCGTCACGGGCGGGATCGTTCACCTCGCAGGTGGTAGAGGAAAACTGCGTAACTCCTATCCCTGTAGCCTTTTTAGGGGTTGACTTTTTGACATTCTCCAGGTATAACTATCTCAATGTACCTTAGCATTTTGTTCCGCTAATTTGTCTGCTATTTTCCCACTCTCCCCATTCCACTCGACGAGTGGAAATGGTCGAGTGGAACTGATCAACGACAAAGAGGAATAGGCTTTGGTCAAAATGGGGAGGTGGCTTTTACGTGAAGAAGTTCTCGGTCGTGGTGTCCGTTGTTGGTTTCTGGCTGATCCTGATGGGAGCAGCGGGAGCCCAAGATCAGGCCCAGACGCTGGGCATCGGCGGCAATGGAGACTCGCGAGTGCGCGTGGCGATCGGCAAGATCGCCAACGAGAAGGGCTTTCAAGTTATTCCGCCGTGGGATGACTACCGCAAAGCGCGGTATATCGTCCATATCCACTCGTTCGAGGTTCATAGCGAGCGGATGCAGATGGCGGCGGCCCTGCCTTCCACCGGCAATGGTAACAACAGGTGGTACAGTTACGGCTACGACGTCATGCGCGGCCAGCTCGATCGGGTAACGAGTAAGGCGCGGGTGCAGCTTGAGGGTTTTGGCCCGGCTGGCTGGTATCTGTCGTCGGGCTATCAAACGCCCGGGCGCGTTCTCACTAGCCAGGGCTATACCGTTGGCAGTTACACGGCCAACGGTAGCTACAGCCAGCAGGAGCAGGTGGAGACCGAGGCGATTGAGCGCGCCGTGCGCAACGCCTTGGCGGACCTGCCTGGCCCGGTGGCTTTCGCCGCTCCTCCTCCGCCACAAGCCGAATCGGCGCCAGTACAGATTAAGGTGGCGGTGGCCCAACCGGCGAACAACTATTCCTACGTTGCGGCCAGCTCGACCACCGTCCCGCCGATCACGGTGATCGTCAACCCCAAGAATCGGATGGGGGTGAAGGTCTACGGCCCGGCTGGCAGCCGTTTTTGGGTGAAACGGTGGAACCTCACCCGGACGGAAACCCGAGGCGGGGTTTACACCGTCGGCCAGAGTGGCTGTTTCTATCTGCGCGTGGCTGGACCGTACCTCGTGAACATCGGAGCCTGCGCGGCTGATGGGCAGCAGGTGCCGGCCCGCAAGGAGAACAGCGGGCTGTTCGTTCGGCCGGGTAACGACCCCGATTTTTAATCCCAATAGGACTTACGCAAATTTTCCTTCACTCCAGGAGTGTCCTTCGGACAGCTCAGGATCGTCACTCCTGGAGTGTTCCTAATTTGCGTAAGTCCTGCCCAAATCAGGCTCCCAGGGCATCTGCCCTGGGAGCCTGATAATGTTTTAGGCGTAAAATCAAAGGTTAGGGCAGAACACCACCAGCATCGGGACTTAAGACCCCTGGTGCTTGGCCACCGGCCGGGTTAATGTTGAGACCGAGTTGGTTTAGGACAAAGTTGGCGATGGCCCAGGCAGCCAAAACGATAACTAGGCCGACGATGGCGTCAACGAGCAAGCGCTTGGCTTTGCCGGTTTGCTCTTCGTTACCAGCAGCGGTCAAGTATTGAATACCACCCACCAGGAAGAGGATGACAAAGATAATCCCAGCGAAAATAATAACCACATTAAAGATGGTTCGAATCGTCTGATTGATATCACCAAACCGAACAAGGTTGCCGGGAGTACCACCAATATTCAAAGCGGCAAATGCCGGCAACGCCCAGCCTAAGACCGCTCCGGATATCAACCCAGCTCGGCTAAGAACTTTTTGAACCATTCTTCCTCCTTTTAATCACCGCCGTTGGCGGGATCCCGCTAAGGCGGGACTTATACAATAATCGTACTTGTTCTAGAAACGGTGTCAACCCCTCACATGAAAACGACTGAGCTCTGCGCAATAAACGAAGTTTGTCGTTTTCATGTGAGGGGTCAAGCCCGATCAGCTTTATTAGCTTATTAGGGGAATGATCTTACCAGATTGTCCCGCCGCTGGACGTATTTTCCTTCACTCCACGAGTGTCCTTCCTCCAAAGGCGGACAGGTCGCACAGCTCAGGATCGTCACTCCTGGAGTGTTCCCAATTT
>JBBTZN010000144.1:0-16961 GCA_038061355.1 Patescibacteria group bacterium
CAGTTAGCCCAACTTTTAGCCACCGACGCCTGTGCGGCAATCTTTAAGACTATTAACGATGTTCTGACCGACAAACTCAAACTAGCTGTGACTGGTGGTCTTACCGATTTGGTTACCACCTCATTCGTCACTAAAACCGGCCGCCGTCTGTTTTTGCCGTAATACTTGGTTCACTAAATTAATCCATCATCGCGCCTGCCCGCCTATGGAGGGAGGCCGTAGCCCTGCCTACCGGCAGGCAGGCGTGGCGATCTTACCAGATTGTCACCGCCTTTGGCGGGATCCCGCTGCGGCGGTGACTTCGCAGAGGCTCGCAATGACGTGGAGGTCTATTATGTGTGAGCTATGTATGTTTAGTCGTGACAGTCGTCTCGAGACGTTTGACGAGCTCAACAATGATAAATCCGCTTAAACCCAAGCTAAATATTAACAGCCAGTCGGCAGTTGAGAGCGGCACGATCCGTAACATTTCTCCTAAGCCATAAAGAGCAAATAATTGAATAAAAAAGGCGCTGACCAAAGCTAAGAGAAGCGTGATATTTGCCTGTTGCCAAGGCCAGCGGAAATTTTTAAGTGAACGAACGCTAAAAGTTAATACAAGCTGCATAAAAACGAGGGTCGTAAAGGTGACTGTCCGCCCGAGTTGGAGATTAGTAGAAGCAGTCAGGGAAAAGACCCAGAGACTGGCGCTACCAATAACCAAACCCATCACCGCGATCCGTCGAACTAAAAAGCCATCAATAATTCGAGCCGCTGTTCGGGTTGGGCCACGCTCGAGGGCATCAGGCGAAGTTTCAAAGGCGAGTCCGGCGACTGGCAAAGTATCGCCGACTAAATTAATCCACAATATTTGCGTGGCCGTCAGCGGCAGAGGCCAGCCTAGTAAAGTAGCCCCCACAATAAGTATGAGTTCAGCGATATTCGTGCCCAGTAGATAGAGAATGCCTTTTTTAAGGTTTCGAACAATGGTTCGCCCCTCTTCGACGGCCGCCACAATTGTCGAAAGTGAATCATCAAGCAGGATAAGATCGGCGATTTCTTTGGCCACTTCCGTACCAGATTCGCCCATGGCGATACCAATATCGGCTTTTTTGAGGGCTGGGCCATCGTTAATCCCATCACCAGTCATGGCCACCACTTCACCGAGTTCTTGGAGAGCTTCGACGAGGAGTAATTTTTCCTCGGGCAAAATGCGGGCTGCTAAACGGAGGTGGGGTAAGCGGCGCGCGAGATCATTCTTAGTGAGAGTGCGCAGCTCTTCGCCCGTGAGTAACTCTTGATCACTCACTGTGAGGCCAAGTTGGCTCATAATCGCCCGGGCGGTGGCAGGATGATCACCCGTGATGACGATTGGTCGGATGCCGGCGACTATCAATTTGGAGAGCGCCTCCTGGGCATCTGGCCTAACCGGATCCGTAAAACTAATCAGTCCCCGGTAAGTGAGAGTTTTGGGCAGTTGTCGGCGGCCTATTCGTCCCGGCCGAGCTGTCGCTTCGGCAACGAGCAAGAGCCGAAAGCCGTTTTGCGTTAGCCGGCTAATCTGTTCGTCAATCTGCCATCGGCGCTGCGCAGGTAACCGACAGTGTTTAAGTAAAACTTCGGGGGCGCCTTTAATTGCTACTACTGAACGGTTAGACGCCTCTACCCAAGTGGCCATATAGCGATTGCGGGCATCAAAAGGAATCGCGGCTCGACGGACAGCCTGGCGGTGAAATACGGCCGGGGAGAATCCTAACCGGCTGACTTCCTCGCCAATGGCCGTTTCTAGCGGATCAGCCGTCCCTAATGTCATGAGACCGATATCGCTGGCCAGGATTGCCAGACGAAGAGTTGCTTCTGGGTCGTCGCTCAAGACTTCGGCGACGGCCACGTGGCCCGTGGTAATGGTTCCGGTTTTATCAACAGCGGCCACGGTTACCGACCCCAAGGTTTCAACAGCGGCTAAACGACGAATAGTTGCCCGACGCCGCGCCAACCGTTCCATACCGAGCGCGAGCATAAGGGTTACCATGATCGGGAGACCTTCGGGAATGACGGCGACCGCTAACGCAATCGTGGTTACGAGGGCAGAATTAAGGGAGACACCCTGGTAAGTAGCGAGAAAAAAGAGCCCCACCGCTAAACTGCCTAAAGTTAAAGAGAGTTGGCGAGAAAGCCGGTTGAGCCGTTGCTCAAGAGGTGTCGCGACAGCGCGCGTTTCGGCGACTAATCGAGCAATTTGGCCCATTTTTGTCAGACGACCGATGGTGACTATTTCGGCGATGCCGCGGCCGCGGACGACAACTGTGCCGGCAAACACCATCTCGCGCTGGTTTTTGGTGATAGCGTAGCTTTCTCCCGTCAGGACCGCTTCACTAACTTGCAAACCCTCTGACACGAGCATTTGGCCGTCGCCCGCGACTTTGTCCCCCGCGGCGAGGAGAAGGTAGTCGCCAACGACGACATCACGAGCCGGAATCTGCATCCGTTTACCCTCGCGCATTACCCAGGCGGCAGGAGTGACCAGTTTCTTGAGGGCGGCGAGTGATCGCTCGGCTTTAAATTCTTGCAAGAAGCCCAGGAGGAGGTTGAGTCCAATCGCTGCGCCAATAACGAACGCATCCAGATAATCTGCCAGATACCACGAGATGCCGGCTGCCAAAAGGAGCAGGGCAAGCAAGGGATTTCGTAATTGTCTAAGAAAAATTTGGCGGGCGCGAATGGGTGGTTCACGATCCACGATCGTATTGAGGCCAAATTCGGTTCGGCGCGCCGTAACTGTTGCCGCCGATAAGCCCACGAGACGCACAATTCCTCCTTAGAACTAGTTCCTGTCGTCTTGCCGACGGATAGTTACGACGCTGGGTTGGCGACCGGCACTGGTGTGGTTTCTAGGTTTGGATTCGGGGTATCAATCCGGGCGACAAACCGCGTTACCTTGGCTTCAACAGTTATCTTATCGACCCACTCCGCAAAAGAAAGATCGCTAATCGGCGCGTCCTGGCGTTCCTCGATTTTCGCGATCACGAAACCGGCATCAGTTTTAGTGACGTCCGGTGAAACCTCCCCGATTTTCAGGGAGAAGATAACATCTTCGATCGGTTTTTGGTACCTGCCACGTTTAATCCAACCCAGGTCACCACCCTTTTCGAGCGTGTTGGCATCTTGGCTAAACTGCTTAACCAGCTCTCCAAAATCTTCGCCAGCCTTGGCGCGATCAAGCACGGCCCGCGCTCGAGCCTCGTCTTCAATAATGATCCACCGGGGATGAACCTGGGTGAAAAGTTGCGTTTCGGCCTTCTCGCGATAGATTTGTTCGCGAATATATTCTTGGCTAAACTGAAAGGGGGTGATGCCGTAAAATTGATTAATAACTGATGCAAATTTTTCCTCACCGCCCTGGCTTTCGGCCAGCTTTTTGTGCGTTGCGGTTACCTCTTGGTCGGTGACTGTAATACCATAATGACGGGTTTGCTGTCGAAAGATCTTTCCTTCGATAAGGGCGTCCAAGGTCTTTATTCGGATTTCGGTCTGGTCGGCCGGCAGATTCGCTGACTGCTCTTTAGCCGCACTGGCCGCTTGGTAGTATTCGACTTGGCCCAGTCGGCGGTAGTAGTGGGATAGCCAAATCATTTCGCCATTAACGCTAGCCGCGGGCAAGGGAAAAACGCGACCTGCCCAACGGGTGGCTGGTTGATCCCAGTGGAACTGGTAGATCAAAACTGTAAAGAGACCACCCAAGCCAAGATAGGTGGCGAGAACCGCCAGTAAAAACCACCGTTTCTTTAGTTCGCGCTTGATTGTTGGCCAACTAACTTTTTGGGGATTTTGCATCCTGCCTCCAAATTACACTCCGAGAATTAATTCTAGGTTATGGGAATTGGCGTTGACGTGATGACGACAATGACTAAGAGGAGCACGATTAAGAGGGGAATTAAGAGCGACCGGGCGGATGTGATGCCGGTTAAGCGGAGGGAGAGGGCGATTTGAAAAAAGACCAGGGCGGCAACCACCAAGAAAGTTCGGCTCCATGGTTCAACCGGCCAAAAAAGTTGGATAATGATCGCTAATTCCCAAACGGCTAAAGTTGAGACGCTGATATAGAGCCATTGGAGCGTGGTCACTTGTTTCAATCGCGGTTCGCCGAAAAGTCGCCAAAACGCATAAGCCAGGAGGATCGCATAAACGATAAAGACACCGGTAAAAGGCAGGATTTGGCTTTCATACAGATTATAGGCTAAAGTTCCCAGAAAAAATGTTTGGATGGGGATGGCCACTTCCCAGCGCCGTCGCCCGATAGCCCACAGGGCAAAAAGTCCCAGTAAAAGAGCAAGGAAGGGGAAGGTTCGGTGTTGATAGAAAGGAAAAAAGTAAACCACGCCGATTATTAAGAGGAGGGTGACCGGATCAAGGAGGGCCCGCCAACTAAAAGCGGGCAGGTGCCAGCGACGAAAACTAAGGATTCTTTTTGGCATAATCTTGACCAATAATGATGACAAAATCAGCTCGAGCGGCGCCGGTTGGCGCTTCTGGCGTTACCTTAAACCGTTGCTTAAAGAATTGGGTGATATCGGGATAAGTGTCAGCTGTCGCCGAAATCAATCGGCTCTTGGCCGCAATTTTTAGAGCAGTCGTGACTTCTGTGACCTGATAACCGTAGCCGCGCAATAAGAGGGCGAGGTTACCGGCGAGGGCCGCCTGACCGGAGGCATTTTCAATCGCGATCGTAGCCTGCGCCGTCAAAGTATCGCTAAACATATTTTTGGCCAACGCCTGCACCTCGCTAAAGTTGCCCCGTCGCGGAACGATTATATAGCCTGCTCGTTCGTCAGTGCGACTGGTGAGCGGCCCATCCGTGCTGGTATCGAGAACCTTGGTTACAATAGTATCGGGGTCGATGTTTTTTCCGAGTTCAACAAAACGTTCGATTTCCCAGACGGCTAAATCAGTCCGCACATGATCGCCCGCAATCGTCATTAAATCAAGGAGTTTTTTAGGATTACCTAATGTTCCGAGAGAGAGAACCTTGTCTTTAAGAGCTTTCAAAAGAAGCTGTTGGCGTCGCGAACGGTCAAAATCAGAAGTCGTTTCGCGCGAGCGAGCAAATTTAAGGGCGAGCGTGCCGTCCATCTGGGTTGGCCCAGCTTTAAGGTAAAAAGGTTCATAGCCCTCGAGTTTATTATCCGGAAAGAAGGGGTCGGAGATGGTTTTTTCCACAACGACATTCACGCCACCAACCGCATTGACGAGTTTGGTAAAGCCAGCAAAGTCGATGCGCACAAAGTAGTGGATGGGAATACCTAAGAGATTGCCGACCGTGGTTTTGGCTAGCGTGGGGCCATTACCCGTTTTTTCCTGTTCGCCAGTTGCATGGGCGCTATTGAGTTTGGCTGACCCGTGGCCGGGAATAGGTGCATAAAGATCGCGCGGGATAGAAATAAGGCCCAGTTGGCCGGTTTCAGGCTGAAAACTGAACACCATAATTGTATCAGTTAAACTCCCGCCCGGATGACCCGTGCCACCCATTCCGAGCAGCAGAATATTTATCCGCTGGTCCTCTTCACCCTTAAGTTTTGGTGTTTCGGCTGGGTGCAGAAAAGGCAGTAAGCCGCCGCCCGCTTTCCGATCAGCGGGTGCTTCGGAAATTTTTGATATGGCTGCCCGGGCCTGATAGCCCAACCACCCAACTGTTCCGAGGCCACCAAGCATGGCGGCAACAATAAACCATATACAAAACCGACGAACACGACGAAAAGGTCGTGCCGCCAGAAAACGAACTGTTGGTGGCGTTGAAGGCGTAGAGCGATTCATGAGGATTCTTTTATTTTAGCAGAGGGGGTGAGTGGCTGCCAGCGGCCGTATTTGGGGACAACTGGCGATGGTTTGTTTTGGCTCGCTCTCGTCGCCAGTCGTTGGCGCAAACTCTGGTAGCGCTGCGCCAAACTGTCTAAATTGAGAGGGACCATTTTCGTCGATAACAAGCCAATCACCGGTTTTTGTGTTGCCCAAGCTAGAGTATTGGCCACGGTCACACCTACCCGCAAGCCGGTATACGAGCCGAGGCCGCGCCGAACACAAATCCCATAGATATCCGCTGGTTGGAGTTTGGCGACTTGCAAGGCTTGATCAATAAGAGTCAGGAGATCATCGGCGCGAATGAGGCTGTCGCCCGTTTGCTGGCTTATAACTTTGTTCGTAATAACCGCCACCATCGCGGCCGGTGTCGCCGTATCAATAATCAGTAAAGGTTGGCAGGAACTTCTGTTACTCACACGACTTACGCGTTTCCTCCGTATCTCCTCCGAGGTGAACGGATACCTCCTCGGAGGTGGTTGCCTTGAAACGCGTAAGTCGTGACTCATTGGTCTTTTCCAGTTTGAATGGTGATAATACGCTCATCATTTTTTGAATCAAGCAAGACTTTCGCAAATTGGGAACACTCCAGGAGTGACGATCCTGAGCTGTGCGAAGGACACTCCTGGAGTGAAGGAAAATTTCCGAAAGTCTTATTAAGGGTAATTGTGACCAGATACGATAGTTGGTCGAGCAGTTCGGGAAACTTATCGACCCACTCAATGACGAGCAGGCTTTGCGGTTGGGCCCAATCGTCGGCCAACCCCAGTTCGGCCAGAGCGGCTGTTGATAGAAGCCGATAGAAATCGTAATGAACGAGTTGTTTGATGGTCAGATGCGTCGCCGGATATGATTGACGGAGAGTAAACGTGGGACTATCAACCGCCTCTCGGATACCCAGGCGCGCCGCTAAACTTTGGGTCAGAGTTGTTTTACCAGCGCCCAGTGGACCTGCTAGGCCGAGGCAGTCCCCTTGTTTAAGCCGGACACTCAACCAATCGGAAACCATTTCAAGATCAGCCAGACTTGTAACTCTAAATTGTTTAATTTGTTTCATACGTTCAGTTCCCGGACAGTTATTCTTTCTGGTCTGAAACCCAAGCCCCAGCAGACCACGAGGAGTAACAAGATGACACTGCCCATCATAGCCACCGGTAATGATCTTGTCCAGGTTTGAAGAGGAGAATATCGAGTCGGCTGAAGGGGCTTGATTTCAGGTCGCTGGACGACAATTTCAGTTACCGACGCCGGCGGTACAACGGCTGGTTGGACCACTGATCCAAGTTGGACTTTTTTCTTTGGTCTTAATGATATCGGCTGCTGGATTTTTAGGCTTTCCCAATCAGTCACTGTCAGTATTGGTTCGTTACCACTCCAACTTAAAATGCCAATTACTGTCACGAGATCATGAGCGCGGGGTCGATATATCTCTGGCGTCGCTTCGGGGAGGTAAATATGGAGGGCGAGACTATCTTTACCCAGGGTAAAGCCGGAAGATGTTTTTCGGGCGACTGTATCTGTGACAGAGACATGCCAGCCATCTTCTCGGGGCAAATCAGCCAAGGTTACAAGTCGAGGATTACTTTGGTCGATAATCACGGAACCTTCGTCTTTAAGGAGGGGTTGGGGTTGGGCTTTTCCGGTTTGAGAACCGAAGTCGGGAGTCTGCTCGCTGCGCACGAGACGGTTAACTGCCCCGGGTGTTGGGGTGATTGTCCAGCCTGATCCGACCGGCAGTCGCACCCAGCTCATGGTTTTCGTTGGTGTTTCATAAGGCACGTCATCGGCAACAGATTGGTCGGGCCGAAGCAAACGAACGTGGTCGGTCGTATTCGTTAAAATTAAACCAGTCTCTTTCTTTGTAAACACCAGATAGCCACCACTGGGGATAATACTTCCGCCCAGCCGTTGGGTCGAAATCTGATAGGTCTCCGAGCCGCCATCGTCCCGATCATCGAGTCGCCACCCCATCAGGTCGATGGGTGCGTCTGTGCTATTCACTAATTCGATCCACTCTCCATCTGGAGCGCCGGGCACTGGCAGAAATTCATTAATTAGGACCGTTGGAGATGATGACGGGGAAGGCTGCAACATGGCTGTTCCTGGGCTCCCGCCATTATCTGGATTCGTTCGCCAAATACCTGCCGGGGTCTGTTCAAGACTTCGGCCATCACCGTTTCCCCCATCGCTTGATCGATAGATAAAGCTTGCTACCCAACTAGTACCACCATCAAGCGACAGATGGAGACTCCCTTCCGTATTAGGCAGTCCCAAGTTCGCTTGAGCAACCGATCCGAAAAAAGTCGGATAGTTTTGGTGAAAACGTTCAAGATTCGTGGTAATCACTAGGCGGTCGCCAGCTGCCAAGGCGGTAGCGCCTTCCAGTTTGGTCAGCGTGTGACGCATGCCATTCACTTCCAAGCGCCAGCTGGTAGAACTACTGCCTGTGACGATTGACACAGTTCGACCGCCAAAGTTTTCTATTTCCAGCCACTCATTGTCGCTGTCGCTGCCAACCGGATTGTAGTTAATTTCCGTAAACTCGAGATGGGGTGGCTCGGTCGCGAGCGGTGTCAGTGGTAACTGGGTGTTTGGCGACGACAGTGTTCCCAAAGACGGAGACAAATCTGGTCGAAGTTCATAGCTTGGTTGCTCCGGCGCGACGATTGCCTCTGGGTGAGGGTGATACACGCCAGGACTTCCACCACTTACAGTACTGCTTACGAATAGTAACCCAGTCCATTCAAGCGTATGGCCATCACCGCTGGCGACCAGCGCCTCATACGGGCGTTCAAAAAACCAGGTCAGGCCTTTGTCGGCTGATAATTTAAGAGTTGTATTTCTGTTTGGCAGGCTGATAGCGATTTTGAGAATAGTCCCGACATAAGTCGGATAGGTTGTCATAAAACGGGCTGGATCAGCCGTTGCAATCACTGCTTCGCCCACCGCAATTAGGTTACTGCCCCGAAAAACGGAAAACGTATGATTCGTCGTATCAGCTAATCGCCAGCTACCGGCGCCACTGCCGGTCGTGACCGTCAGTGAAACAGAGCCGGTGTTCGTGAGTTCAAGCCATTCTTGACCCGTATCATTGCCTGGCGCGTCATACATCAGTTCCGTGATTTCGAGAGTCGGTAGTATTTCGGCCAAGGCAGGGGACGGCCAGGTAATAACCGGGTTCGTGGTCGACGCGAAAGCAAGAAGAGACCAGTAAATTACGCTTTTATTTATTGCCATTATCTAAGTGGATTATTTCCCCTTCATGGAGTTTACCCTCGCTGGGTGCCGGCTTGGCCTCCGAGTGATGTTTGGGAACAGGCTGGAGTGGGTGGTTAAGACTTGGTTCTGGAAAATAGGGGCGGAGCTCTTCGAGAGGGTGCCGTTCGTGACTGACGACTCCCGACCCTGCCCCATTGGGGGCGCCAACAAAACCTTCAGCCACCGCGATATTAATTTCTTTTCCCCCGGCGTTAATCAAGCGATCGTGCAAATTTAATATCGTTTGGGCAATTTCGTTTGGTCGCGGCAAGTTGTGCAGTTCAAAGTTTGGCTGTTCGCCAGCGGTTTCGATGTAGAGATTGCCAAAGTTGAGTAAGTGTTGAAAAAAGCCATTTTGCCGAGCCGACACATCTTGCACGCGCAGTAAACTTTGTTCGGCAATGCGGCGAGCAAAAATTCCATCCTGTTCGATATCAATCAGCCGCCGTTCCGTCACGATCGTCACATCGAGGTAGTAGCTCATCCAGGCACGCAAAAAGACGAACAACACGAGCAAGTAGTAGATTGATCCTCCAAAAATCAGCCCGATGCGTAGATCGGTGGGAACTGATGTCCAAAGGAGAATGACCACTGCCAAAAATACCGCCACCAGAAACGGTGTCACTAGAATCCAGGGAAAAAACGCCATCCAATGACGACGAATAAAGAGGGCGATTTGCTCTTCGGGCGATTGGCCTGGAAAGTACTGCTCGCGCGTTAGCATCGGTGCCTCCGGCCTTTGGTCGATTTCATATCTAGTCTAGCAGCTTTGATCTCTATGAGAAATACACCAGTACGACCCCTGGGGAATAAACCATATATTATCATCTGGTAACGATCGTTACCAGATGATAATATATGGTTTAGGACTTACGCAAATCGGGGAACACTCGGGGAGTGTTTTAGTCGAGCTCCCTGCCTACCGGCAGGCAGGACTCCCCTAGTGGAAGAGGATTTGCGTAAGTCCTATGGATATTAATCAAATCAACAATTATGCACACCACAGGGAAAATCTCGGAAGTGGTTCCCGTCTCTGCATTAGTCGTGGTAGTATAGTAAATAGGACTTTCTCATTTTCCCTAAATCGTCATCGCGAGGCCGCAGCCGTGGCGATCTGGTTTAATAGGTTTATAAGATTGCTTCGCTACAACTCGCAATGACAAAAATGAGAAAGTCCTAGTAAAAAGAGATTCAAGGAGGGTTTTGACGATTAACTATCAACTCCTCGCGCGTCAGGCTAATCGAATTAGGGCCGATATCATCCGTAGCCTTGTGGCTGCCGGTTCGGGACATTCGGCCGGTCCCCTTGGTATGGCCGATGTTTTTACGGCCCTCTATTTTGCTGTTTTGAATCATGACCCGAAACGACCCGATTGGCCAGACCGCGACCGAGTGCTTCTCTCAAATGCCCATATTTGTCCAGTTTGGTACGCTACCCTGGCTCACGCTGGTTATTTTCCGCGAGCCAAGCTAATCACTCTTCGTCAGTTGGGATCTGGTTTGCAGGGCCATCCCCACCGAGGCAGTTTGCCCGGTATCGAAAACACGGGCGGCCCGCTTGGCCAAGGGCTTTCCCAGGCGATTGGCATGGCCTTAGCTGCCCAAATGAATAAAAGGCGCTATCGCACTTATGCGCTCCTCTCTGACGGCGAGCTCGAAGAGGGTCAAACCTGGGAAGCCGCCATGTTTGCCGGCGCGCGACGACTTCATAACCTGACGGCGATTATTGATCGCAATAACATCCAGATCGACGGCCCGACTGAAGAGGTGATGCCCCTCGAACCGCTGGCCGACAAGTGGCGGGCCTTTGGCTGGCATGTTATCGAAGTTGACGGCCATAACATTGAGGAAATTATCGATGCTTGCCACACTGCCCAGGCAGTCTACGAAAAACCCACCGTCATTATTGCCCACACCATCCCCGGCAAAGGCGTCGACTTTATGGAGTTTGACTACACCTGGCATGGCAAAACTCCCAAAGCTGACGAAGCGAAAGAGGCCTTGAAACAATTACGTAGCCTCGGCGGTCGAATTCGGAGCGAAGATGATTGATGGCGCGGATGCGGCAGAGTTTACATCAGCTCCCGAACAGCAACCGTTGGAGACGATTCCCGATCGCCTCCGTGAGATTAGTTGTCTGATCGATCACCAACTTAGGACGCTGCGAGCCTTTGACCAATTCAAAGTCAAGGATCTCATCAGTGGCGATGGTTCTGAAGGGGGAGTGATTTTTTACCAGGACACGGCGATGAGTGACCAGTTTTGTCTCAAGTTCTTTCACGGTAAGGTGTCCAGCAAATCCGCTGGTGAAGCCCGTTGGCGAGTTAAAGTTGATGAAAAATACTTTAACGAGGACCTCTACCATTTGGCCAGAGGTTTTCCTATAACAACCTACCTGGCCCAGCTGGGCGAACCGGCTTTTTTGCCAGTGGATGGATTTGGAACTCTCAGTGCACGGTTCGGCTATTCCATAGGAATTCCCAGAGATCAGCCCCTTGAATCCTTCACCCTGCCAACCCCGGAACGGCAACAAATCCCTTTTATCATCATGCCCTATCTCAAGTTCGCCCCCGGTGCCTCTCTCGGAGATCCTGACGAGTATCACGACTTTGCGGACATTAATTACCTCGAGCAAGAGCTCGCGAGCCACCAGGAACAGCTTTACCATGAGTTTCGTGGAAAAACGGCTAATCAGCTCCGAGCCGAGCTCGGTGATCGCCTAGAGGCCATTACCCGGCGTATCGCTGCTGATCACGGTATAGGTTTGGTCGATATCGAGCCTTACGTTAATCTGCAGACTGGGGATCTTAAAATTTGGATATTGGAATGTCGGTGCCACTGGAAAGGCCGTCAGCCGCTTTTCTAAAGCACCTGGCCCGCCTCTATGACCTGGATACCCAACAGATGACGCGTCTGACCAACAATAATTTGCAGTCGTTTAGCCTCTCGAAGTTCCGAAAAAACCACCCCTTTGGTTCAGAATCCCGTCAGTGACGAATTAATTTCTAACCAAAACTTGATCGACCTCGTCGACGGACAGAGTTTATAACCGGGAGTCGCGTGTTATGGGGTTGTTTCGGGATTGATTCCTTTCTATACACGACTACACACTTGCCCCTTTCCTCGGAAAAGGTTCTCGTCTTCTGCGTAAGTCGTGGAATAATGAAGTTCTTTGCCCATTGCTTAAACGTAATACCCAAAAGGGTGGCTTTTGGCAATCCGTGACTGGTAGAGTCGAAGAGGGAAAGTCTGGAACAAGCCGTAACCTTTATTTCGTCCTAAAACATCAATTTGTAGGGGTAATATTGAACAAACAAACTTTCAGATATTCTAAAAAGCGAATTTAGTTTACACATCATCTAGATACGATCGTATTTGGATGATAGGTAAATTCAGAAAGCGGACTCATTCGTTAGTGGAAGAATACCTTTATCTTTGAAGTATTGATGGTAGCGGTCGGCATTATCAAGAGTTTCGGCGACGATATAGATCACGTCACTGCGCAAATCGTAGACCTCCCGGATTTGTTCAATCAGGGAACGAAGATCATAGGGATAGAGGAAGACACTTTTCTGAATCTGCTCACACCCAAGCTGACTAAGTCGGCGTCGAAGGAGATCGCGGCCAAGCCGGTGGCTTTCGGGAACGTCAAAAACGATCAGATGCCATTTGCCATCCCAGGGTTGGAGTTTCGGACTTTCGAGCCGATCGGTCAGAAGTCGTTGGATCTCCCGCTTACCAGTATCGGTGAGCACCAGCCCATCTTTGAGTCGTCTACCCTTGCGTTTAATCAAGCCCTGCTTTTCGAGACGGACCAAGGTTTGGTACAGCCGAGCCTGCTCGCGGTATTTTTCTCGGTGGGAATCCCGTCGCAAGCCACGCCACATCGGTCCGGCGAAAACAACGTCGTCAACCACCCCACCGATTTCCAGTAACACCAGCCTGGTGTAGAGTCCTAATTTTTTCCAGCGCAGGTTCTCATTCATATTCAACCTTATTTGATACCGATGGGTGTTGATAATTCACTACGTATTACGTAGTTTACTACTCATCTAGATACGATCGTATCTAGATGAGTAGTAAACTGAAAAATTTAGATTGGTTAGAGTGGACTCCGGATATTTTTTAGGTTCGGGTTTGTCACATGGGTATAGATCTGGGTTGTCCGAATATTCTGGTGACCAAGCAACTCCTGGACGTAGCGGACATCGGTGCCGTTTTCCAAGAGGTGGGTGGCAAAACTATGACGCAGCGAATGGAAGGTCGCTGACTGTTTGATTTCCGCTTTCTTTAACGATCGAGTAAAAACGGCTTGAGCGGTTCGAGCAGTGAGTTTGCCGCCGCGTTCGCTCTCAAACAGAAATTCCGAACCCTCCTTGCCAGCCATCAGATTATGCAGACTGGTTTGGAGCCGTTCTGGTAGTAGTGTAATTCGATCCCGCTGGCCTTTGCCGCCGCGAACAGTCAGCGTCAACTCTGCCACATCGAGATCACGCACGCGCAAATTCATCGCTTCACTTACCCGGAGTCCCGCGCCATACGTGAGGGCTAAGAGTAGTCTGTGTTTTGTATTTGTGGTCGCCTGGAGCAACCGAGCGATTTCGTTTCGAGTTAAAACCACGGGGAGTTTTTTGGATCGTTTGGCAAACTTGAGGTCGATAGGTGTGCGAATTTTTAGGACATCCCGATAGAAAAACTTGATAGCGTTCAAGTGAAGGTTGATCGTCTGGGGCGCCGCGCCGCGCGTTTGTTTGATAAGTAAATACTGTTTGATCTGTTCACGATCCGGACGCTGAATGTCGCTATTCCGCGCCGCGCGCAAAAAATCTGCCAAACAAAAACGATAGGCTGCGATCGTCCATCGACTGTAATTCCGAACCAGAAGCTCCTCCTCTAGTAATTTTAAGTAATTCTGATTATCGGTCATTGCTTTCCTTGCGATTGCCCGTTATCATCTCAATGAGACGGTAAAGACCATTTAGTATACAGCCTATAACATACAAGATTAGTAAACTATCCGCAAATACTACGCCTAATAACGAGTTATGGCGACATATTTCCAAGTCTCTTTTTAAAAAATAAGGAAGGAGTGAAAAATTTTCTCAATTTAAAATGAGAGGAAATAAGGAGTTTTCTCTGCTATCGCTCCGAAAACAATTTTAATTTATAATAAATACATTATGAATCCTGAATTAAAACATTTAGAAGTCATTGCAGGAAAAGTACAATTACCTGAATCGACTGAACAAAACCCTATTCGTGAAAGATTAACTTCTGTGCTTTCTGAAGCAGAGAAAGTTGAAGCAAATAAAGACAAATTGGATTTAAAACCAAACATTGATTTTGTTTCAGCAAATATAGATAAATTTGAGACAGGTCTTGATTCAATTTATCAAAGAGAACCTGATGAAGACTCAAAAGCATGGAGTGAAGGAATTGCTTTTGGTGGAACTGATGATATTGTTTCTCCACAAGTTTCTTCAGATGAATGCAAACAAATACTTGCTCGTATGCCAAAATCACTAATTGAAATGTCAAAATTAGAAACTGTTGATTATCATACATTTGGTAATGTTCGTGTAATTCCAGTTCCTGGATTTAATGAGCAAGGAAATTTTGATTCAAGTAAAGTTCAATTGGTTCCAGTCAGTGAGTTCCCAAGAAAAGGAGATCACCCTTCAAGAATTTTAGTTGGAGTTTCAAATGGAACAAAAATTTATCCGACCCCAATTCCAAAATCTGTATCAGAAGATGAAAGAGCTGTTTATTTGTATCAAGTTCATGTTCTTTTACATGAGTTTTTTCATACAGTTGATTATCCAAGAAGAAGCCCAGAAGACAGATCTAAAATACTCTTAGAAGTTGATGGACAACAATTTACATTTCAAGACTGGTGGATGGCTTTCGAAGAGTTAATTTTATCAGGAAATGAGCCACAATGTGTTTCAAGTTATGCAAATACTTATTTTGATGATTTAAACCAAGAAACAAGAGAAATAGATTATAAAAAGTTTACTCATGCACTTGCAGAACAAATATGCGAAACTTTTGTTGCATGTCAACTTGATATCATTTCAAATGATGAGGGTTGGACTGATTTTAAAAAGGAAGGTTTTGGAAATGTTTCACAATTAACTAAACATGTAAAAGAAGAGTCAGAAAGTGCTAATTTAAAATGGGTGCTTATGGATAAACTATGTCGTGCAATTGTCGTAAAACAAGAAGAATAAGGTGTTTTGGGCTACGGTCATTCACCCCTTGATCCCCTCTGCCCTTCGCCCAAAACGAAAATTTTTCACTCGAACAAATGTTAAAAGAGACTTGAAAATACGCTAAAGCCACATTGCATTCTCACTTCGCTTCGCTCCGTTCGGGTCGCCTAACACAGTATATCTGGCTCGCTCCTGCCGTCGCTCGACCCATATTTACCTCTGCTATCGCTACGGCAAACATCAGATATACTGAAACATTATGCAAAATTTCGCTTCGCTCATTTTGCATAATGTCCGCGCTTATCAGCGCCGTTATGCTTCAGCGAAGCTTCGCATAACAGCACTTATCTGAAATTTCTCCCAAAAACTACGTTTTTGTGATAAACTTCAGATTAAGCGCGGACATTATATGAAATTGTTTGCTACATTTATCTAATAATTTTTTTCAACTATGATTGATTTACAAAAACTACAAAAAGAAATATTTGAAAACAAAATTGCTAAAGGTTTTAATACCACCGACGTCGGTTTAGAATTCAGTCTGACACACGAAGAACTCTCTGAGGCATTTCACGCGTATAGAAAAAAGCTTCCTGATTTAGGTGAAGAGCTGGCTGATGTCGCGATATATTTAATGGGGTTATCCGCAATTTTGAATATTAATTTAGAAGATGAGATTTTAAAGAAAGTTGAAAAAAATAAAAGACGTGAGTATAAAAAAATAAATGGAGTGCTAAATAGGACGAAAGAGGGGTAAATCCGCAAACAACATCACATAACACGGCATATCTGGTTCCGCTTCGCTCCACCCAAATTGCTATCGCAACTTCAGATATGCCGAAACGTTGTGTGAAATAAAATTTTTTCATTTTTTCATTTTTTAAATTTACTTTTTTATTATGAAGACCGATCTAAAAAAACTGGTGCTTGAAGAATTTGCAGGCGAAAACGCTCAACTTCTCTATACTCAAAAAGCGAAAGAGGGGCTGTGGATTTCAGAAAGTCACTTTATCAAGAAATACTTTACAAACAAAAACGCCAAAATCTTTGATATTGGCTGCGGAACTGGAAGAACCACAATTCCACTTTCAAAAATGGGTTTCAAAATAATCGGCATAGATTTTGTTCCCGCAATGATTGAAAATTCAAAGAAAATTGCCAAAGAGTTAGACTTGAAAATTGATTATAGGGTGGGTGATGCTACTGACTTAAAATTTGATGAAAATTCCTTTGATTATGCACTTTTTTCAAATCAGGGATGGTCGCAAATCCCCGGCAGTGAGCATAGATTACAAGCGCTCAATGAAGCATATAGAGTTTTGAAAAAAGACGGAATTTTCATCTTTACAGCTCACCCACGAATCTTTAATAGGCAATTTTCTTTTTTCTGGATTAAACAATGGGTGAGATTTTACATTTTGAAACCCCTTGGATTCAATATTCAGGAACAAGATTTTGGCGATAGATTTTTTGATAGAGAAACAAGCGACAAACAAAGAACATATAAAACACAACAATATATCCACATCCCCTCTGTACGAGAAGTTGAGTGTGAGATTAAAAAAACAGGATTCAAAATTCTTGAAATTAATGGTCGCCAGCAAATTGTCAGGCTCCCCGTATCCTGGACACACTGTCTCTTTCGAGACTAGTGTGTAG
>JBBTZN010000145.1:0-7025 GCA_038061355.1 Patescibacteria group bacterium
TCACGCTCAACCTGAATATGGCCGGGCCGTTGATATTGTCACTACGGCTGCCCTCAAACAAATGGTGATTCCGGCCCTCTTACCAGTCGTTATTCCTATTCTCGTGGTCTTTATTAAACCACTCGGCGCCGTCGCCCTCGGTGGTCTCTTAGTCGGCACGATTGTGACGGGTCTATTCGTGGCCCTTTCGATGACCACCGGTGGAGCGGCCTGGGATAACGCCAAAAAGTTTATTGAATCGGGCCAATTCGGCGGCAAGGGCTCGTTGGCTCACCAAGCCGCGGTGACTGGGGATACCGTCGGGGATCCCTACAAAGACACGGCCGGCCCAGCTATCAACCCGCTTATCAAAGTCGCTAATATCGTTGCTCTCCTCCTTATCCCTTTCTTATAATCAACACGTTCACTATTGAACCTTATTGAGATCGGTAGCCGTCTGTGGTAAGAACAAAAGATGAGCTCCCGATCAGAAGACGATAGTTTTTTCGGTACTCTCGACCGGATTGTGAACGGTCGGGTATTTTTACGATTTGCCGATGGTCAAGAACTTGCCGCTCCGCGGCGTTTTTTGCCGAAAACTGCCCAGCCGGGCGATGTTATTCACCTTCATCTCCATACCGCAGCTATGGCCGGCCAGCAGCGTGAAGACTTGGCGCGCGCTATTTTGAAAGAAATTTTGCAGAGTTAGGGTTTGGTTATGAAACGCCTCCTGCTCCCTCGAAAACGCGGGCTTCTCGTTAGCGCCGGTTTAGTGGCCGCTGGCGTCCTTATCCTCTTAGGTGCCCTAATCGTTCCTTCGGCAAAACTGCCCAATATCTTGATTGGCAATCTGGCCCTCCACGATCTAACGTATCCTCGCGCTCAAGCTGCGCTCGAAAGTCGGGCGGCGAATCTGCCACCAATCGTCGTCACAGTCGGCGAAACAAGTCAGACGTGGTCGCTCACCGATCTCGGTTTGAGTATTAATACCAAGGAAACGCTCGATACCCTGTTTGGGGCGAACCTTGCCGGCTCTTGGTGGCAAATTGCCAAAACCCGGCTGGTCAGCCGGTTTGTACCCATCCAGGCCCAAGTAATTGTCGTGGTAAATAACGACACGTTTGCCGCCGCCCTCGAACCATTTCTTAGTCAAGTTAATCACGGCCAAGTCGATGCCAGTCTTGTGTATGAAACTGATACCTGGTCAGTTGTTGCGGCTGCCGACGGTGTCGGTATCGAGCCGGAAGTTTTACAAAAGGCAATTCTTGCCGCTGCCCGCCAGCTAAAAAATGACCCCCTGACGCTTACGCCCAGTGCTCTTTCGCCTAAAATCACGACCGAGCAGGCAAGTATGCTCCTTCCTGAAGTCGCCACCCTGACGGCCAACGGTTTAAATTTGATTACAGAGGGTGAGACGGTTACCTTGGAGCCAGATCAACTAGCTGTTTGGTTGCAAATTGTTCCTGGAGCCCAACCAAGCGGTCCGGTCACCCTCACCGCCAATCAGACCAAGATTAGCGCCTATACCAAAACACTCGCGGCTAGTTTGAACCAAGAGGCGGTTGATGGTCGCGTTGCCTTTAGTGATGGCGCGGTCAAAATCACCCAAGAGAGCCGCGCTGGTCGTAGTTTGAATGAAGGGGAATTGACCTCGTTGATCGCGGCCGCTGTTTTAGACACCGGCAAACGTCCTGTTACCATCCCCTTAACAATTACGCAGCCGGAGATTTCTTCCACTAATCTCCAAAATATGGGTCTCAAAGAGCTAATTGGTACAGCGACCACCTCTTATGCTGGTTCGCCCAGTAATCGCCGCTACAACATTGCCAACGGCACCAAGTATTTAGCCGGCAAACTTTTTAAACCAGGTGAAGAATTCTCGGTCGTTAAATCTTTAGGAGCGGTGGATGCTACTACCGGCTACTTACCTGAACTGGTGATTAAAGAAAATCGCACCACTCCCGAGTATGGTGGTGGCCTTTGCCAGGTCTCAACCACCCTCTTCCGGGCGGCTTTGAATGCTGGTTTAAAAATTACCGAGCGCAAAAACCACTCGTATCGGGTTAGCTACTACGAGCGGGAAGTCGGGCCCGGTCTCGATGCCACGATCTATCTGCCCTCACCCGACCTCAAGTTCTTAAATGACACCCCCGGTTGGATTTTAATTCAAGGGACGGTTAATAATGCTAAGTCAGAAGTAACATTTGAACTTTATGGCACAAATGATGGCCGTCGGAGCGTGGTTGGTAAGCCCGTGGTTTATGACATTACCAATCCACCGGATCCCATCTACGCCGAAACAGCCGACCTACCGGCCGGTGAAACTGAACAAATTGAAAAGCCCCACCAAGGGGCCAAAACCACCGTCACCTACCAAGTGTATCGCGGAGAAGAGCTTCTCTTTGAACAGACGTTCCGGTCAACCTACAAGGCCTGGGCCGCCCGTTACCTGGTCGGGACGGGTACGACCAGCATAGATGCGACACCTTCTCCCTCGCCCGAACCGAGTGCCTCGACCGCTAGTCCAAGTCCATCAGAATCAGTTTCACCCTCACCATCAGATAGTCCAACGCCAAGCCCGTCAACTACTTAGGGACGAAATCTATTATATCTTCGCTGCCGCGGCCATAAATACTCGAAAGAGGGGATGGGGGTGCAGCGGCCGACTTTGAAATTCTGGGTGAAACTGACTGGCCACAAAAAATGGGTGATCTTTAGCTGGCAACTCGATAATCTCCACTAACTGTCCATCAGGTGTTAGACCTGAAAATACGAGCCCCGCCTTTTCGAGCTGGCTGCGGTAGGCGTTGTTCACTTCATAACGATGACGATGACGTTCGCTAACCAAGGTCTGCTGCCCACGTCGTGGCGTTTGGCCAAAATAAGCCTGATAGGCTTGCGTCCCGAGCAGCACCTTACAGGGCCAGGCACCCAGTCGCATGGTCGCGCCATAGTTGCGCTCGAGAAGTTTTTTTTCTTGGTCGGGCATCACATGAATCACCGGATGGGGGCTCTTTTCGTCGATTTCGGTCGTGTGGGCTTTGGCCAAGCCGGCCTTGTGGCGTGCAAATTCAATGACAGCTAGTTGCAAACCATAGCAGAGACCGAGGTAGGGAATTTTTTCTTCACGGACAAACTGAATGGTGCGCAAAATTCCATCAATCCCGCGGCTGCCAAATCCGCCCGGCACAACGATGCCGTCAAACATTTTGAGTAGTTGTATTCGCTGCGGATCTTTTTCAAATTGGAGAGAGTCAACCCACTCCAGCTCCAGTTTTAGCTTATTGCCCCAAGCGGCGTGTTTCAGCGCCTCGATCACTGAAATATAAACGTCCGAGAGGAGAAAATCACCGCTCGTGAAATATTTGCCGACGATGGCGATTTTTACCGGTTTGGTTACGGCTTGAATCGTCCTGACAAGATCACGCCAGGCCTGGAGATCTTGGGAACGTACCGGCAGATGGAGTTTCTCAAGTAGTTTCTCGGCCACTTTTTGGCCTTCAAAGATGAGCGGGATTTCATAAATACTGTCAACATCCGGGTTCGAAATAACATCTTCTGGCCGGACATTGCAAAATAGGGCGAGTCGTTCTCGTCGTCGCTCATCGATTTCGACGTCGGCTCGGCCGATAATTAAATCCGGTTGAATTCCCATTGAATTCAATAACTTGACTGATTGCTGAACGGGTTTGCTTTTCATCTCGCCTAGTTTTGTGGGGATCGGTAAGTAGCCAACGTGGACCTGGACAACATCATCAGGCGCCCGCAGTTTCATAATCCGGGCCGCTTCAAAGAAGAGGGCGTTTTGGTATTCGCCAACCGTGCCGCCGAGTTCGATCAAAACAATTTCAGCTTTATTTTCTTCCAGTGCCCCTTCGACGCGGCGAATGATCTCATCTGTGACATGGGGGATTGCTTCGACGTCTTCACCATCATAATCAAAGGCCCGTTCTTTCCGCAGGACTTCGGCATAGACCTGGCCGGTCGTACAGTAGTTGGCCCGAGCTAAGTTGGTCTCTAGAAAGCGTTCGTAATTACCAAGATCTTGGTCAGTCTCAACCCCATCCTCGGTGACAAAGACCTCACCGTGTTCCGCCGGGCGAATAGTTCCGGCATCGATATTTAAATACATGTCGATTTTCATGGCTGTCACTCGATAACCCTTAGCCTGCAGGAGTCGGCCGATAGAAGCCGTCGTAATCCCTTTACCAATCCCCGAAATAACTCCACCTGAAACAAAAATAAATTTACGGATCTTCTTCATACCTTACGACTCCTAATTACTTATCTTGCCAGCGTAAACGGTTTACTGGTCTGGGGCAAGTTAGTTAAATTTTAACCCCAAAACTTTCGTTTTAGGAGTTGTCACTCGTTGAATACAAAAGCCTAATTATCAGATCAAACGATAACCGTCCCCGGATTCCGGATTTTTAACTCGCGAAAGACAAGCTTAGTTGGGCTTGACGGTGAGTTTTTGGAGCGCTTCCTGGGCGGTCGGGGCGAAGACCAGCTGGTCTTCAGTAGTAAGAACAACGAGTTTTAGTTCGGGAATCGGGTTGTTACTTGATTGGAGATAAATTGACTGGACAGAGAGCATGGTTTGGCCAACCGGCAAGACATACATCCCGCCGCGAATCACTTGTGATCCTCCTTGATTCCAAAGGCTGAAAATCTTGGAGAGCTCTGGATCTTGATCGATACGGGTGGCGATTTGGTTCGGCCCAGAAATTAGTTTATTTCCCGGCAGACGGTAGACCACTAACTGACCAGTATTGGGCCAATCGGAGCGTCCGGCGAACCAAGCTGTCATATTGAGCTTGGAATAAGGAATCGATGGCCGGAGCAGTACAAACTCTCCACCGGTTTCGGAAAACCCAGGCAGATTGACGATGTTATAGTAGGCGTCCATGGTACTGGCCGAACCACCCTGATCGAGCACTTCTTTCGGTACCACCCAGCGATCTTCATTGCTGTAAAAGGCGAGCGGCTCGGTGACATGATAACGGTTATACATTTGGGTTTGAAGTTTGAATAGATCGGCTGGGTAGCGAATATGAGCCAAGAGGTCACTGGGGAGATTGGCGGCCGGTTCGAAAACTTCGGGAAAGACCTTTTGCCAGGAGAGTCCAATCGGGTCGAGCTGATCCCAAAGGTAGAGGTGGGTGTCACCAGTCAAAGCATCAACCGTCGCTTTGACTGAATTCCGCATATAGTTCTTCTGGCTGTGCTCGAAGCGGGCAGCCAGTGGGTAGTTGGTCGTGGATGTATAGCCATCGATGATCCAGATAATGCTTCCATTTTCGCGAATCACCGGATAGGGGTCCCTATCCCAGGTAACCATCGGAGCGATGCCTGCTAGACGGGTGCTAATCGATCGATTGATAACGTACTCGGATTCACCGGAAGAAATAAATTTAGAGAAGAGGATATTACTGTCAAAACCCTGATGGAAGGCAATCATCACCCGTTTCCAAAAACTGTCAACCGGAAAACCAATGCCGACCGTCTCGGTGGCCAACTGGCTGGCAGTTGCATTTGTTTCTCTGGTTGAGGCATCGGTAGCCGGATCAACTTCGCGAATGCTGGTACCGAGAAAAACATTCAAGAGCGGGGCTTCGCTAAAGTACATCCGGGGGGAGGTCACTTTTAGATTAGGATCGTCAGCCACCGGAGGAATATCCTTAAGAAGGTACTCCGGCTGACCCTGGTCGTTGGCCTGATTGGCGCGGGCAGCTGTTAAACCATAACTGTGGGTGTAGGTGAAGGGAAGTAGCCACTTCTGGCTGTCGGCCGACGGTAGCCCGTTTAGGTTGAGTTCGCGGGCGGAGACGAGGAGCTGGCGCCGCTCATTGTTGACCTTATAGCGATCAATATCAGCATCCTGAAAGTAATAAAAAGTTCGGAGAGCTTGAAGCTGATTGTTGGCCGTGTTAAAGGCCCGATAGTCCCAAACGCGAATGTTCTTCAAAGTATCTTGTGCGCTTGCGACGTCGGCGACGGTTAGGCTGTCGTTCGGCTGGTAGTCAACTTCGTCAATCAGATCCAGGCCAAAACCGGCGCGGGTGGCGTTAACGTGTTCGGTGAGGTAAGGGCTCTCGATGAGGAGCTCATTTGGCTTGATATAGACTTTACGGATTAGGCTGGGTAGGGCGTGATTCCCAATCAAACCAACCAGAAAGACAGTTCCTAAAATCAGACAATGGGTCTTAGTGCTGGCTCGGCCCAGAAGAAGAAGGAGTCCCCAGGCTAGGTAACAAGCGATAATCACCAGGATATAGTAGCTAGTGTAGCTGACATCGAGCCAGCTGGTTGAGGGGACAACGTCCGATGTGCCCTTGAAGATTAAGTTATAGCGATCAAGCCACGCTCCATAAGCCCAAACCAAGAGGAGGAGGCCAAACAGCTGGCCGGCCAGTTTGGTAAAACCATCTTGGGGGCGGGGCGGGGTGTAACCGTTAGGTTCGGCCCGAAAGATTGACCAGCCATTAGTTCGAAATTGCTTCCGGAACCAATAATAGATAACTGTTCCAACGATGACTAAGGCGATCGGGAAGGATGCCTCATCAAAGCCCATAGCTTCCAGTATGCCACCGAGAAAGGGGATGCCAAATAGGGCCGCCACTAAACCAATGAGTAGCGATTTGAACCCTGATCCGGAGCCTTGGGTAAGTTTGAGTAGCCGATGGCCCGTTGTGAGTCTGACAACAATCAATCCAAGGCCGACAACAATCAGAGCCTTCGTAATTGCTTTAAGAAAGAAACCGACCCAAATATTCAAAAAGGGCAAGGTAAAAACGTAAAAGTCATAGGAGCGGTGAAAGAAAGGATCGGTTTGACCAAAGCTTTCGTGGCTACGCCAAAGCAAAAAGGAAAGATACTCACTCGAAAGAGCTTTGCCAGCCAGGAGACTTATTAGGAAGACTACCAGATAGCCTGCCCACCGCCCGAGATGACTATCAGTTGCAAAACCAGCCAGACGAAAAGCCTGGCGAAGGCGATGGTAGACCCAACCAAAGATAATAAGGGCAACGGCAAAACCAATCAAG
>JBBTZN010000146.1:0-1570 GCA_038061355.1 Patescibacteria group bacterium
TAAATGGACACTTTCTGGATCGGCATTACCTTTCACAACTGCAAAAACTTTCTCCGCCAAAAAGGGTGTAAACGGTGCGAGAAGTTTGGCCAGTTCTCGCAAGACCAGGCGAAGCGTTTGGGCAGCAACCGGATTGTTATGTTCATCGCGCAGCCGCTCGCGAGACCGACGAACATACCAGACCGACAAGTCGTCGATATAAGCCTCTAAGATCCGTAAAGCTTGATCGATTTGATAGGCCTCCATTGCTTCTGTCACTTGGCTCGTAACCTCGGCCAAACGCGCTCTAACCCACCGATCCAGAATATGGCTACTCGGCTTGTTTTCGATTGCTTCGCTAACATCGGGATATAGTTCGTAAAAAGCTAAGACATTTTGCAAACGCAAAACCACTTTTTTGAAGGCCTCATCAACGCCCTTTTCGGAAAAATTGATGTCTTCCGAGCGCATTACCGATGAAGAAAGCAGATAAAAACGCAAAGCATCCGCCCCATACCGGTTAAGCAACAGCCACGGGTCGGGGTAGTTCTTTTTTGATTTGCTCATCTTCTGGCCATCTTCGGCCAAAATATTGCCAGTGGTGACCACATTCTTAAAAGGAATGGTGTCAAAAAGCATTCCCGAAAGGGCCTGTGTGTAATAAAACCAAGTCCGAGTTTGAGCGATGTATTCGGCCACAAAATCCCCCGGTGAATTTTGTTCCACCCAATCCTTATTTTCGAAGGGATAATGAGCGGCCGCATACGGCATCGAGCCAGATTCAAACCAGCAATCAAAAACCTCCGGAATCCGCCGCATTGTCCCCGAACAGTCGCATGGCAGTATTACCGAATCGATCCTTGGCCGATGGAGATCAATCTCTGGCACCTGGCCGAGAAAGGCCCGTCCCCGCTCGGGATATGGCGTGTCAGTTAAACCAACCGGAAGATTTCGACCGTCAAGCCAGGCCCGAGCAAGCCAAAGTGGATCACCATGTGAGACAATTAAAATTACTTCGCCTTGATTGTGTGTATTGAGATCAATCAGGAATTCGCGCATCCGGCGATAGACGTCTTCTCGATTTTCACCACCCGGCGGCCGATGCAGCCACATCTCTTGTTCGTCTTTGAAAAAATCACGATAGGTTTCGCGCGATTTCCCCTCATATGGCCCGGTGCGTAGTGCAAAAAGACGGTCATCTGTTGTAACCGAAACACCCAAGGCTTGGCTAAGAATTGCTGCTGTTTCCTGCGCCCGACGAATAGGTGAAGCAAAAATCTTAGTAATTCCCTTATCAAGCAACGATTTGCCGAGTTCTTCGGCTTGGCGTCTGCCAGCTTCAGTTAAAGGATGGCCCTCAAGACTCGTATCGTTAATATCGGGCGTATTTTTGGTTGAGTCGCCATGCCGAGCAAAATAAAACGTATTTCGATCTTTAAATTGGTTACCTAATTCCGCTATCGAGCCAATAACGCGCACTTTCTCGCAACTGGCACATTTCCAAATCGGCAAGGGGGAGGCCCAATAGCGAGTACGGGAGATATTCCAATCTGGCGCGCCGGCCAAGCTCTTACCAAAACGACCCTCTTTG
>JBBTZN010000147.1:0-2462 GCA_038061355.1 Patescibacteria group bacterium
TCCAGAGGATGAGAAAGTGACCCAGTACGAGCGAGCCCTCACCGAGCTCGGCATTGAGCTCATCCACGCGCGCTCACCGCAGGCTAAGGGACGGGTCGAGCGGGGCTTCCAGACCCACCAAGACCGACTCGTCAAGGAGCTGCGGCTGGCAGGTATCTCAACCATGGCGGAGGCCAACAGCTTGCTCCGTGAGACCTACCTACCCAAACACAACCGTAAGTTCGCAGTGAAGGCCAGGCAGCCTGGCGATATCCACCGCTCGGTGGAGGGCTACGACCTCGACGCCATCCTCTGCACGAAGGAACCACGAGTCGTCACCAACGACCTGACCATCCGCTACAAGACTCGGTGGCTGCAGCTCGCGCCGAAGCAACAGACCATCGTCCGACCGAAGCACGTCGTGACTGTCTCAGAGCACCTGGACGAACGGCTGACCATCCAGCACGGCCGAACGATCCTTGAGTTCACCGAAGTCCACGAACAGCCACGACGACCGACCCAGCGAGTGATCCACCAGCCAAGTCCACGCATCCCATACAAGCCAGCCGCTACTCATCCGTGGCGACGCTATGCCTACCAATCTACGACATTTCTACATGGCACAGCTATACGACATTTCTAAATGGCATTGACACAATTTAAACAAATATAATGAGAAAAAACAAGACTAACTTAGATAATTATCGATTGCGGCGATAAGCTCATTGTCCTCATGTTCTTTTCGGGCTTTTCGCCACTTATTTTTAAGTCCTTCGGCGTAAATAGCCCTTTGGATCGGCAGGGGCAATTCATAGAAACAAGTATCCATGATCGTTGTTTCTATCAGGTTACCACTGGAAGATAGATCGATGGAGGTTAATTTTTGGACATCGCCATAACTTAAAAACGAGATGCGATCGCTGCCGCGGTTAAATTCTTGTATGTGGTCAGGGTCAACCATAAAACCAAGCGATCCAAGAACTTGTTGGATTTCTTGCCAACGTGAGACAAACATATCATCCGGAAGAAGCCCGTCAATATCATTGGCTTTGCGGATATCGCCAATAATGCGAAAAAGGCCGAGCGATCCGGCAAGAACTGGAGTAATATGCTTGCTATTGAGCTTGTGGGCGATCTGTAGAAAGAGTTCAAATTTCTGCTGATTCTGAATAGTGAATGTATTATTCATCGTTTTGATTGTATCGAGAATTGTTTTTTTTTGCCATTATTTTTTTCTTAATATCTTGTCTTAGATCTCTGATCGCTGATCTCGGCAGGCCTCTTCTCAAGGAGGCTTCCTTTTGCTAGGGTAAACCAGGATTTTCAAAAGGGGGATACCTTAACATGCGCAAGTTCTTGACTGGTTTCTTGCTGGTGGCGATTTGCTATCACATGAGCTTTGGTCCGATTTTTGCTGATAACACCATGCAGAAGTTGAACCAGAACATAAAGATTTGGAAGACGGAAGCGACCGGGTGGATGTTGCCTGGAAAAATGGATAAGCGGGCCATCTACAACCGTTTTGGTCAGCCAGATGCGACGAGAAACAATATCAGTTTCGGGGCGGATTACATGGATTATAATCCGCCGAGCGAATTGTTGATCGTTAAGGGCTATTGGATGTCATTTGCCTTCAAAATGGATAGTGGCAAACTTCAATTAGCGGAGTTGATATTTGCCAAGAATGTTCGGATCGGCAAACGTTATCTGTCGGCTCGCGATGTGGCGCCAGCGATATTCTTGAATGGGAGTGCGATTCCTGGCTGGCAGGTAGCGAAGGTGACCCAAAAATGTGAGTTGATGTATACACAGAAACAAGGCCCCCAAATGTTTGGATCGGAGGAATATTGGCCCTATCGGACAACAATCTCCTATCGTTCTTCGGTTCCTATTGAGATGGTTGGCAATTATGGCCGTTACAATCATGTAGAAGTAGGGATTGGCTTCTATCTGCCAGCCAGTCGTAAGAAAAAGGTTTTTAACCCAGAGACATTAACTTACTCAGATCAGGTTGACTACTCTGGCTGGAAAGATCGAGCACCACTCCGATATATGACAATTTCAATCATGGAACGGCAGTAGGCTGTAGAACTTACGCAGCAGGCTAAAACCACCTCCGAGAAGGGATCCCTGCCTACCGACACGCAGGCGTTCACCTTGCAGGTGGTAAAGAGGAATTGCGTTTGTCGTGGTACATCCCCCTGCTCCTAGTCAGCGGCCGGCAGTTTCTGCCGGCTTTCGCTTTCTTTTTTATCTAAATCCGCTAGGGTATATTTATGGTTACTTATACGCAGACTTTAGCCGAACAACAGATCCATAATCTTCTCGCGTCGCATTTTGAAGGCGAAAAGATTGTCATTCAAGCCGTACCTGAGGGCGAGTCGGGAAATCTGGCCGTGCCGGTTTTTGCGGTGGCGAAGAGGCAGGCGACATCGCCCCGGTTGGTGTCTGAAGAGCTTGCGGAGCAGATTGATCTTACAAAG
>JBBTZN010000148.1:0-5858 GCA_038061355.1 Patescibacteria group bacterium
TCTGGTAGCTCGAAATACCGCTTTCGCTATCAACCGCCGCCGTCCAGCTCCAGGTTACTGATAAACTGTTTGTAACTGCGCCTCCATCAGTCGGAGTTCCTGGCGTCGACGGAGGTGTCGTGTCTCCTGGCAGCCCAACAGCCTGTGTCTGGCTACTCATCAGCAAGAGACTGACAAACAGTCCACCAAGAGTAAGCCCTAGTTTTCCTCCTTGCCTCATATATTGACTGTAGCGAACTAATCGGAATCAGACAAGAAACCAGTTCTTCCAAACCAAGCAGCGAATCGCAATTGCGATTCGCTGCTGGTAGAAATTGCCGAAGTTGACGAATTTAATCCACTTCGGTTAGATGACGCATCATCTTGTCTGGATGGCCGCGCTGCGGGCCACCCTTTGGTCCAGGCATAAGATAGCGAAGATCAATTCCCTTTTCCGTCGCCCAGGCCTGGAGATCGGCGTGTCGAGTTTGTTTGGCGGCCTGACGCTGCTTCGGCGTCATATTCTTGAAAGTCTCGCGATCACTCCCGTGTGTTTTTTGAAGCTCTGCGCGCTTGTCAAGAATTAACTGCTTTTGTGCCAGGTCAATCTTGCCATCAAGCACTGCCTGCGCCAGGCGGTCGTCAAACTTCTGTTGCATCTGATTCATATGCCCAGTTTTCTCCTCATCGAAAACCGCTTGCACATCGGCTTCGTTCAGATTAAACCGCTCGGCTATTTTTTGAACAAGCGGTTGTCGTGTTTCGTCACCCTGCGCTTCAGCGTTGGCGCTTGTTACGCCCAGTGTACCGGCGATCATAGCCAAGCCGAGTATCGCCACCATCCATTTGTACTGCATGTTTATCACCACCTTCCTTGTTCCAAGCGTAAACTGTTTGTCTGAAAACAAGCTGAAGACTTATGGACAACATGGAATATCTTACTCCTGATGCTAGTTCATGAACTTGTCATTCTCGATATCGATTTCCGCCCATGGCGGAAATCGATATCGAGAATCCAGAGAATGACTGGATCCCCGATCCGGTACTGGCGTCCGGTCGGGGATGACAACCATAGGTTGATAGACGAGCATCAGAGGTTATTTAACGAGCAAGCGGTAAACGGACGGTAATTGTTGTGCCTTTTTCTGGTAAGTTCAAAGCCGTAATCGTACCTCGATGAGCCTCGACAATTTGCTTGGCAATGGCCAATCCCAGACCATAGCCAACCACCTGTTGCTTCGAGCGAGCCGCATCCGCCCGATAAAAACGATCAAAAATATGCGGTAGATCAGTTGGTGCAATACCCACGCCGTGGTCGCTCACAACGAGTTGCCCGACCGCGCCGACCTTTTTTACTATCACCGTAATAGTCGTTGCCGGCGGGCTATATTTAAGCGCATTATCGAGCAGGATGGTCACTAATTCAACCAAACTCCAGCGATCACCCATAACGAGCAAGTCCTCACTGCTAATCTCGAGAATAATCGATTTTTCTCGCGCCATCACTGCCAGTCGTTCGGTGGCTTCAGCCACCACCTCCGGCAAATGAACCGGCTCCAACGCCTCGGGCGGGCGATCGTGACGAGCTAGTTTAAGCAACCCATTTGCCAGCGCCTCCAACTTATCCAGTTCTTCGATATTACTTTCTAAAAGTTTCTTGGCACCGGACAGGGTCAACTTGCGATCACGCAAAGCCACCTCAATTTCACTCCGCATGGCCGCCAGCGGAGTACGTAATTCGTGCGACGCATCGGCTGTAAAGCGGGTTTGGGCTTCGTGTGCTTCTTCAATCGGCGCCAAATTCCGCTTCGCCAGTAGGTAGGCCAGACCGCCACCGACGAACAAAATCACCAAATTCATCACCACAAAATCACCGCGCAAACGATCTTTACTCTCCTCGATTTGTTCTGTGCGCAGCGCAATCAATTCTTGAACGCCCGGAGCATTCCGCAGAGGACTGTGTTGAAGCATGGCCACCCGTTGCTGGAAATCCCGCTCCAACTCACTGGCCGAAATGCGATAGAGTAGGGTGCTAAAGCCAAGCGAGAGGAGCATGATAAAGGCCAAATACCCAACCGTCAGGCGCAACAGGGCCGACTTAAACATGCTCATCCTTAACCTCCGAGGTTTTACCCCTTAACCTCGGAGGTTCTTCCGACCCCAGTCGATAACCAAACCCCCGAATCGTCCGGACGAGCTGCGGTTTGTTAGGATATGCCCGATCAATTTTCTTACGCAAGTAGCCAATATAGACCTCGACGGTGTTGGGTAAAATATCGGCATCATAGTCCCAAACATGGCTAATAATCATATCTTTGGTCACAATCCGATCGCTGTTTTTCATTAAGTACTCAAGTAAAGCAAACTCTTTACGCGAGAGCATCACCGGCTCTCGATCACGCATAACCCCAAAAGTTGTTCGACTAAGGATCAAATCACCCACCTGTAAGATCGGCTCCTGAATAACAGATGGCCGACGCAGCAGGGCTTGTATCCGCGCCAAAAGCTCCTCGAAAGCAAAAGGTTTCACCAGGTAATCATCCGCCCCCGCCTGTAAACCTGCCACCCGGTCACGAACCGCGTCTTTAGACGTCAGCATAATAATCGGCACTATTTTTTTCTGATCCCGCAGTGCCTGGCAGATACGAATGCCGTCAACCTCGGGCAGCATCCGATCCAAAACCAAAAGATCGTAGTCAATCGTCATCGCCTGGCCCAGGCCTTCTTTGCCATCAAAAGCCACGTCGACGGCATACGATTCCTGCTCCAGCCCCTTTTTAAGAGCCAGGGCGATCTTTTTTTCATCTTCAATAATCAATAAGCGCATACCTTTATTATAGGTCACCCTTTACTGAGAAAAAACTGAAAGTGGTTCACCGGGAATCGACTTTAATTTGCCCGGCGGAAAAGACGCGCGGAAATTGGGGCAAAAATTGCCACGATTGCTACTACCCAAAGCATGGTTCGGAGCACGGCTTCCGGGCTACCGCCGCCAGTTGTTAAATGGCGCATAGCATCCACCGCTTGCGTTAGCGGCTGATATTTTGAAAAATATTGCAGCCAGGTCGGCATCGTTTCCACAGGTACAAAAACCGAACTGGCAAAGACGATCGGAAAGGTCCATAAAAACCCGGCCACCTGGGCCGTTTCTGGATCCTTGACAGCCAATCCGAAAGTTAGGGAGATCCAGGAAAAAGCAAACCCAAACAAAATTGCCAGGCCAATCGCCCCAAACGCCGCCAGCCACCCCTCCGTAAAACGGAAACCAAGCAAGGTCCCGACGCCGATCATTATCGAAACAACCAAAACGTTCCGAGCGGCATCGGCCAGCGTCCGGCCAGCCACAATCGCTCCGCGGGAAATCGGTAGCGAAGAGAGGCGATCAACGACCCCTTTCGAGATGTCCTGGGCCATACCCACCCCGGTCTGGATCGAGCCAAAGAGAGCAGTCTGGGCTAAAATGCCCGGCAGTAAAAAAATAATGTAAGCCGAATTGTCTATCCCCGGTCGTTGGACTGCTCCGCCAAAAACGAAGTTAAAGAGGAGAAGAAACATCACCGGCTGAACGCTGGAAAAAAAGAGGAGTTGGGGCGTCCGGCGAATTCGCATTAAATTTCTTCGCGTCAGCGTAACCGTATCGCCCAAAAAATTAAGCACTATTCTCCCTTCCCTTCGGTCTTTGGCTCGCCGGTCATAGCCAAAAAAACATCGTCAAGCGACGGCCGATGGAGCGAAATCTCTTCGGGTTCGATAGCCGCTTTCTCAAACGCTTGAGCGACATGGAGGAAGGTTTTACTACCTTCACTAGCTGGTAAACGAAACGTGCCAGCAATGACATCTTCGATTAAATGTTCCTCGTCAATCCCTGCTAAAACTCGCCGGCCAGCCGCAGCATCTTTTGGTGTGAAACGAATCTCAATTAGGTCGGCTCCCAATGTTCGCTTTAGGTCCGACGGTGTGCCTTGAGCCGCAATCTGGCCATGATCAATCAAGGTAATATAGTCGGTTAAAGTATCGGCTTCGTCCAGATACTGCGTTGTCAGTAAAACGGTCGTGCCGTCCCGAGCCAGCCCGCGAATCACTTCCCAAAGTTCACGCCGTGTCCGAGGGTCAAGGCCTGTCGTTGGTTCGTCGAGAAACATCACCTTTGGCTTAATCATCAAACTCGCCGCCAAATCCAATCGCCGGTGCATCCCACCCGAATAGGTTTTAGCTGGACGATCAGCCGCATCAGCTAGACTAAATTGCTCTAGTAGCTCTACAGCTCGTTCTCGCACCACTTTCTTCGAAAGATGGTAAAGGGTTCCAACCATCTCGAGCGTTTCCCGACCCGTCAAAAACTCATCAACGGCGGCATACTGACCGGCTAAACCGATAATTTTGCGCACCTCGTTAGCTTGGCGCACAACGTCTAAACCAGCCACTTCAATACTACCACTGGTTGGTGTAATTAGAGTTGCTAAAAGCCGAACAAGCGTCGTTTTACCTGCCCCATTTGGCCCTATAAGGCCATAAATAATCCCAGGTTCGATTTCAAGACTCAAATTATCAAGCGCGCGGACATCACTAAATTGTTTTGTTACATTCGTGACTCGAATAATTGGTTTGGCCATGCATTTTTCCCTAAAATCACAGGCACTATTATACTAGCTAGTATAATAGTGCCTTGTCTTATTTTGACTTTTTCTTCGGTTGATCGGTTTCGCTCACTGTCTCGTTTCCGACCAGACACGTTAGTTGGTTGCGCGTGTCGGTCAAGATTTTTTTAACCTGTTCGAGATCCTTTTCATTACCCCGCCAGGCAATTTGTTTGAGAGCAAACATCGATTCAAACATTAGTTTGCGGAGTTCGAGTTTATCCGCCAATTTATCATGCATTGCTTCCCACGATTCAGGGGCGGGAGCCTTTTCTGCTTCAGCTAGGCCCTTATCGGTCAGAGTAAAAATGCGTTTGCCAGTCTGATCTTGACCGGTGATAAGATCACGCTCCTCGAGCATTTGCAGTGTCGGGTAGATCGAACCTGGGCTCGGGCGCCACATACCTCGGGTCTTTTCTTCGAGGGTTCGCATTATTTCGTAGCCGTGTTTTGGGCCATCAAGTAAGGCCTGGAGAATGCTCGGTTGCATATCGCCTCTCCGAGCCGGACCAAAGCCAAACCAACCTGGTCGCATCCCGTGGTGCCGACTAGACATCCCGTGATGACCAAACATTTCCTTAGGGTCAAAGTGATCGGCGCACATAATTGAACCTTTCTTCCGACGTCCGAAGATCGCCGGAACAACTAACGATATATCGTTATCATACAAGGCGATATATCGTTAGTCAATACCATGGTTATTATGTAAGGAGTCTTAATTAATCACGATTGAGTTCAATCTACAGGTAACGAATTGCCGGAACCTGGTGTTTTACGACTACCTTCACTTCTTCGATCAGTCATTCAATCGCATCAAGCGCCACTATTAAATTCAGGATCAGATCACTAACACTGACATAGACAAGGTACAAGTCCAAATTACGCAACAGGAGCTAATGAACTGTATAGTCCACCAATTAAACTAACTTCTAAATTCCCTTTTGAAGCCATTTTTAGAAATGAATCTCCCCGTGCTTCCGCTCGGGGAGATTCATTTCTAAAAATGGACAGTCTGACCGAAAATACCGATATAGATGGCAAGCCAGATAACTGCAACAACAATCGCCAACCATGAACGGGTTATGATTAAAGACGAGCCACCAGTTTTGTTAAATATAGGTGCCCGAAACCAAAACATCATCCAGAGTAGTGGCGACATAGCACCTAAAGCAGCTGCGAGGCCAGCTGTCACCGGCAAACTCAAAAAGCCCAGCGGGTGGAAAAAGCCGAGAACCACGACGA
>JBBTZN010000149.1:0-2134 GCA_038061355.1 Patescibacteria group bacterium
GCAAATTAGGAACACTCCAGGAGTGACGATCCTGAGCTGTGCGAAGGACTCTCCTAGAGTGAAGGAAAATTTGCGTAAGTCCTATTGTTGCCAAGTAATCATGACTTATTCTGATCCAAAAGCCTATTCGGCGACAGTTCCTTTAGTGGTCTTGATGGCCGCGCGCAAAATCGGATGAAGCTGAAGCACTTCTTTGCAGGCCAAGGCCATGCCGGGGCTAAAATAACTGGGCGGTAAATCGGCGGCGATCCGGCAGAGAAGTTGGCTGGACCACAGCTTCACCAGCGCGCGGTCGTTGAGAAGGCTTGGGTCATTGGTCAAGGAAAACGGTTCATGAAAAGTAATTGTGATCGTGCCCGGTCGCAAGACTCTTTTACTAATAGGCATAATACCGTTGGCGTTCCTGATCGTCGCGGGAATGAGAGGGACGCCGCTTTGGAGAGCAATCCGAATAGCGCCGGTTTGGAAGGGGAGGGGCTTATAGCCAACTTCCGTGTGGCCTTCGGAAAAAATTAGGAGTGAGGTTTGTTGCTCTTTGAGAACCATGATGGCCCGTTTAATCGCTTCTTTGCCAGAGAGTGCACCAAAAGGCCGATACTTGGCTAATTCTTCTTTAGTACGGCCAACCTGAATAGAACCGACTTTGGCCACCCAAAACGACATCGGCCAGGGGAAATGCTTGGCTGGCGCCGTTATAGCCACCCCGTGACGGGCACCGGTGGCAATATCCATAATCGGGCCATCAAGCAGGCTTTGATGATTGGCGGCGACAATCATCGGCCGATCTGCCGGCGGCAGAAATTCCGCCCCCACAATCTCGAGCCTAATGCCGGCCGCCCCTAAATAGAGCTGAAAAATTCTTTGAAAAAGATCGTGCCAAATTTCATCGTCGGGTTTGTCGCTCGTCAATAATCGGACGTAGCCGACTGGAATAACGACGGTTAGTGCTACCGCCAACACCACCACCGCGAGATGAGCGGACACAGATTCGATAGTTCGGATGAACCAGTGATGCCAAACAGCACGCCAAACCGTATCCAAAAACCCCTCCCATTACTTACTCTTAGCTTAGCATAATCATATCCATATGTGATTGTTGCTGAATAAGATAAATAGGACTCATGCACCACCGTCATTGCGAGTGTCGGCCGAAGCAATCTCCTAAATCTTTCATAGATATGGAGAGAGTCCGCCACGAAGGCAGACTCTCAAATATTAAGTTGTCGCGATCTGCCTGAACCAAATAGGTCCAGGCTCCCACGTGTCCAAAACAGCCGCAGCCGTCGCATGGTCTTGTTCCCTCCTTCCTTTTCATTTACTCACCAAGCATCTAACCTAGAAAAACAAGGTCAGATATTCGGTGAGAAACTCACCGAAATGTTAAAGGTGCGTTCGAAATCAACGAATAAATTAGTAACAGAAATAGACGATTTTGTCAACAGTCTAGCCCATAAAATAGTACAATTTCTCGAACTTATCTTCTCAGTCGGTCCGGTAGGACTCGAACCTACAACCGCCCGGATATAAGCCGGGTGCTCTAACCATTGAGCTACGGACCGACTGAAAAGATAAAATTTTAACGTTGCTCCGACGCTACGGTCGGAGTCCTGACTTTCCGTCGGGAAGCTACGGACCGACTTAGTAAACGATAGTTTCATACAAACGTGTCATTATTACACCAGATTTAACCCGTAAAAACAATCTATTTGACAGGATTTAGTAGTATGGGTTATGCTTACTCGTCAAGCGTCTGACTTTCGACCAAAACAGATGTCTGCATCTTCGCAAACGGGGGTAATGTCATGTGTAAGCGGCCGGCAAGTTTTTTTAGCGTTGTTATTTTGGTGGGGGTTGCCCTGCTTGGTTATATCTCGTCTCAAGCCCAGTTTCTCGACTTTGCTCGACAACAGATCACCCAGCAATCCGAAGAGATCGCTCTTCTCCAACGGGCCAATCACGACTTAGCCACCAAGCATCAGGAGACTGATCGTTGGACGAAGGCGCTCGAGGCCCAGGTCGGGAAGCTCAAGGCATCGCAAGTTCTGGTGGAGCGACTCAAGGGCCGTGTGGCCGACAGTCAGGAGGCAGCTATGGCCTACACTTGCGCCATCCGCAACCTGCTACGGGCCGAGCA
>JBBTZN010000150.1:0-16252 GCA_038061355.1 Patescibacteria group bacterium
CAAGAGAAGAAGACGCCACCAACTTTGAAACTGAAATGGTCTATATTCTTATTCATCAAATGGGCTCGCCCAACTCACCGCAATGGTTTAACACCGGTCTCAACTGGGCGTATGGTATCACGGGCCCCGCCCAAGGCCACAGCTTTGTCGAGCAAGCGACTGGTGAATTTCACTATTCCGCTGATGCTTATACTCGACCTCAACCACACGCCTGTTTTATCCAATCGGTGCGTGACGATCTCGTAAATCCCGGCGGAATTATGGATTTGATTACCCGTGAAGCCCGCATCTTCAAGTACGGCAGTGGCACGGGTACCAACTTCTCCTCACTGCGCGGCAACGGCGAACCGCTCTCTGGCGGCGGCACCTCCTCGGGCTTAATGAGCTGGCTCAAAATATTCGACACGGCCGCTGGCGCCGTTAAATCCGGTGGCACCACCCGCCGCGCCGCCAAAATGGTTATCTTAAACATGGATCACCCTGATATCGAAACCTTTATTGGGTGGAAAGCCCGCGAAGAAGATAAAGCTCTCGCTCTGATTCGCGAAGGCTACCCCTCCGACTTTAACAGCGAAGCCTATCAAACTATCTCTGGCCAAAACTCCAACAACTCCGTCCGTGTCACCGACGACTTTATGAAAGCTGTCGAAACAAAAGGGGATTGGGATCTGCGTTGGCGAACAGATATGAATCATATCGCCAAAACCGTTAAAGCCCACAATCTCTGGCAGCTGGTTGGCCAATCGGCCTGGCGTTGCGCTGATCCGGGCGTACAGTACGACACCACGATTAACGACTGGCACACTTGCCCTAACTCGGGCCGAATCAACGGCTCCAACCCCTGCTCGGAATATATGTTTCTCGATGATACAGCCTGTAACCTCTGCTCGCTAAACCTCATGAAATACTATAACGAAGAGACGGAGACCTTTAATATCAACGCTTTTCGACACGCCTCCCGCCTCTGGACAATCGTTCTCGAAATTTCCGTCGCCATGGCCCAATTTCCCTCCGAAGAGATCGCCAGACGCTCCTGGGAGTTCCGCACCCTTGGCCTGGGTTACGCCAACCTTGGCACTCTCCTGATGGTGATGGGTATTCCTTACGATTCTGACGAAGGCCGAACCTTTGCCGCGGCCCTCACCGCCATTATGACCGGCCAAAGCTATGCCACCTCGGCCGAGATCGCTAAGGGTCAAGGGCCATTCCCGGGATATCTTAAAAACAAAGAAGTGATGGGTCGGGTGATGCGCAATCACCGTCGAATTGCCTACGCCGCCGCGGATAGTGATTTCGAAAACCTCCATATCATTCCACCTAAAATCAATCAAGCCACCTGCCCAGCCGATCTCTTGGCCGCGGTGCACGAAACCTGGGATGAAGCCGTTGCCTGGGGCGAAGTATACGGCTATCGCAACGCCCAAACCACCTTAATTGCGCCAACGGGTACGATCGGCCTCCAAATGGACTGTGACACGACTGGGGTTGAGCCCGATTTTGCCATGGTAAAATTCAAAAAACTGGCCGGCGGTGGCAACTTCAAAATTGTGAATCTCGCTGTTCCCAAAGCCCTCAAAAAACTCGGCTACACTGAAACGGAAATGCACGAAATTATTGAATATGCTGTCGGTACCGGTACCCTCGACAGTGCCCCGGCTATTAACCGCGAAACGCTCCGCGCTAAGGGCTTAACAGATCTGGAGATTGACCGAGTCAACAAGACTTTACCTGGCGTCTTTGATATTCGCTACGCTCTTAATCCAGCCACCGTCGGCGAGGAAACCTACCGACGTTTAGGCTTCGCCGAAAAAGCCAAAGATCCGAACTTTGATTTCTTAAAAACGTTTGGCTTTACAGATACAGAAATCGAACAGGCCAATCGCGTGATCTGTGGCACCATGACCATCGAAGGCGCCCCACACTTGAAAGAAGAGCATCTGTCGATTTTTGACTGCGCCAACCGCTGTGGTCGCTACGGCACCCGCTACCTTCGCTATGGTGCGCACCTGGAAATGATGGGAGCGGTTCAACCCTTCCTCTCCGGTTCGATTTCTAAAACCGTCAATATGCCTGGCGAAGCGACGGTTGAACAAGTTCTGGCGGCCTACGACCAAGGTTGGCATCTCGCCCTTAAAAGTGTCGCTCTCTATCGCGACGGCTCCAAGGGTTCGCAACCGCTCTCCACGGCTGTCCAAGAATCAGAAGGTGGCAAAAAAACTGAAAAAGTGGTCGAAACAAAAATCGAATACCGACCGCTGCGGCGCAAACTCCCGGACGATCGCCAGGCTCTCACCCATAAATTTTCGATTGCGGGTAACGAAGGTTATGTGACGATTGGCCTCTACGACGATGGCGCGCCAGGCGAGATATTTATCAAGATTAATAAACAGGGGAGTATCTTGGCCGGTCTGATGGACTCGTTTGCCATTTCCGTCTCCTACGCCCTCCAATATGGCGTGCCGCTTTCCTTCCTAGTCAATAAGTTTAGCCACGTGCGCTTTGAACCGTCAGGCTTTACCAAAAACCCACAAATCCCGATTGCCAAATCGATTATCGACTATATTTTCCGCTGGATGGCGATTAAATTCCTACCTCGAGAAGAGTGGCAAAAGATCGGTATTCACTTTGAAGAGAACGCCCTCGAAAAAACGCTCGACGATCAATTGCCACCGCCAGCTGAAACTGCTAACCTCATCACTCCTCATCCAGTCGATGAAAATCGCCAGCTAACAATGACTTTCGATCCATCTCATCAGGCGAAAGTCGCCTTTGACATCCAGGGCGATTCACCAATTTGCGACACCTGCAACGGCATCATGGTGCGCTCGGGTACGTGCTACAAATGCTTAGGCTGCGGCAACACGACTGGCTGTTCCTAATAAATTCCGAAGTAAAATGACGAATTCCGATTAAAATTCCAATTACCAATTGTTAATTAAAACATTGATTCTTCATTAGAAATTCGAAATTCGTCATTTGCAAGATCAGAACAGGACTTACGCACTATCTCTCCCAAACCAGGTTTGAACTCGGCGACCACAAACCTGGTTTGATTCCGAACTGCGTAAGTCCTACAGAAAATTGAAATAATTGAGCAACGAATAAAAGAGGTATTTATGTCAGAAAATACATCCAAACTTGAAATCATGGATTTTTGGGCCGAATGGTGCGGGCCGTGCCATGCCATGAAACCGATTATCGAAGAGCTCGAAAAAACCTACGAAGGCAAGGTGATTTTCACCAAAATTAACGTCGATGAACAGCCTGAATTGGATGATAAAATGAACGTCCGTTCGATCCCGACCATGTTTTTCAAAAAAGGCGACAAAATCGTTGACCAAATTGTGGGAGCGGTTCCCAAGGATCATTTAGTTGCTAAAATCGAAGAACATCTCAAATAAACACAAGATACAATGGAGAAAGCTAACCTCCTCCAAGATATCAATCCCGAGCAAAAACAAGCTGTTACCCATATCAGCGGACCACTCTTAGTTGTCGCCGGCGCGGGAACAGGTAAAACGACTGTTATCACGCGACGCATCGCCTGGCTCGTTGAGCAAGGGCTCGCTAAACCAAACGAAATTCTTGCCCTCACCTTTACCGAAAAAGCGGCTGGCGAGATGGAAAGCCGGGTCGATGTTCTTTTGCCCTATGGCTATACCGACACAACCATTGCCACCTTTCACTCCTTTGGCGACCGCTTGATTCGCAGCCACGCTCTCGACCTCGGTTTACCGCCCGAATTTCGCATTTTGGGCAGCGACGAACAAGAACTTTTTCTCTCTGCTCGCTTCGATGACATCGACAACCTCGAAGAGCTTCGGCCAACGAACGGTCCCCGCAAGTACCTCGGCGCTATCCTCAAGGTAATTAGTCGAGCTAAAGACGAACTGGTTACTCCCACCGAGTACCAAGCAGCGGCCGAAAAGCTGCTAGTCGAGGCAAACGATGACGAAACCCGTCGCGACGCCCGGCGACAGCTCGACATCGCTAAAGTCTACGCCGCTTACGAAGACTTCAAAGACAGCGAAGGCGTCCTCGACTTTGGCGATCAGATTAAATTACTCTATGAATTTTTAGGCCGTGAGCCGAAAATCGCCGAGCGTCTCCGCGCAACCTATCGCTATATTTTGGTCGATGAGTTCCAAGACACCAACGTTGCCCAATACCGACTGGTCAAAACTATTTTGAGCGCCGAACAAAACTTAACAGTGGTGGGGGATGACGACCAAGCTATTTACAAGTTTCGCGGAGCAGCCGTCAGCAATATTTTAGGCTTTTTAACCGATTTTCCTAAAGCGACAACCGTTGTTTTATCACAGAACTACCGTTCAACCCAAATGATTCTTGATGCTGCCTACCGCCTTATCAAACATAATAATCCTGATCGGCTAGAAGAAAAACTTGGCATCAACAAACGCTTAACTGGGCAAAGCGAAGGTAGCCCACCCGTCTTTTTTTGGTACGCCCACGAGGCCGACGAACTCGACGGCCTTGTTCATCAGTTAAAAACGGTTCTTGAAACAACGCCTGCCAACCAAGTGGCAATTCTTGTCCGCTCTAATACTTATATCAGTGGTCTCGCCACCGCCCTCACCCAAGCCTCAATTCCTTTTGCCACTAGTTCTGACTACAATTTTCCCAGCCTGCCCGAAGTGCGAGGGATTATTGCCTTTCTTAAAGTTTTGGCCCATCCGGCCGACTCTCTCGCTTATATGAAATTGTCCTTCTCACCTTACTATCATTTAGAGCCCAGCTGGGTTTTGGCTGTCAACGATATCGCCCGCAAAACCAATCGCGATTTTCATGATGTTCTCGGAGCAGAGGAATCCGTGCTCTGGCAACGCCTACCGACTGAAGGTGTCACCGCCCTTGCAGAGTTTCGCGATCAACTCGCTGATTATCGCGACTTAATCGGTTCAAAAAATCCGGGCGAGATTCTCTATCAGTTTTTAAAAGACCGCGGCATTCTCTCTAAACCAACCGGAGCGGTTGACCAATTAAGTTTATTTGCCGCCAAACCCGAGGAACAGCAACTTTCCATGATTCAAAATATCGCGGCTGTTTTCGATGCCATTAAACGCTACACCGATGCAGGTCGTGACCAATTTACCCTGGCTTTTGTCGATCAGCTCGATGAGCTGCTGGCCAAAATTGTCCCACCGAGTGTCGATCTCGGTCCCGAAGCCAAAGCTGTCCAAATCTTTACGATCCATGCCGCCAAAGGCCTCGAATTTGAAGTGGTTTTTCTGCCTAGTTTAATGGCCGACCGCTTTCCCGCGCGCCATCGGCACGAACCACTTGGCTTGCCAAGTCAACTTATTGCCGAGGTTTTGCCCACTGGTGACGAACACCTTGAAGAAGAACGGCGCCTGGCCTATGTCGCCGTCACCCGCGCCAAAAAACAACTCTTTCTTTCAGGCGCGGCTAAAACCGGCGAAGGTGTGCGCCTAAAAAAACCCAGCCCTTTTGCCATCGAGGCCCTCGGCCTAACCGACATTCCGCCCGCCATCAGTCGGGTCAGTTCAACTATGCGCGTCCACAGTTTTGCCCCACGTGAGCCAGCCCCCAAAACCGTTAAGTTTCCCGAGTATGACGGGGTGCTATTTTTATCCCCAGCAATGATCGAAACCTACCTCCAAGACCCCTATAACTTCTATTGGCGCTACGTTTTAAAAGCGCCTATGGCCCCCAACCGCTATGTCCACTACGGTACGGCCATTCACGCCGCCATTGAAGCTTACTACCGCCTGCGTCTCGCCGGCAAAGTCCCCACGCTTCGCGAACTTATCGATCGTTACGAAACCGGCTGGCACAGTGAAGGTTTTGACAATAAAACCGATGAGGAGCGCCAACGCGCCCATGGGCATGAGGTCCTGGCGAATTTTATGGCGCGGGCCAACACCGAACCTTTACCATCTACGGTTGAAGAAGAGTTTACGCTGACCGTGCCCGGCGTCCGTATTCGCGGTCGTATCGATGCTGTTTTTGAAAAAACCGGCGAGATTCGCGACTTCAAAACCAGCCAGGTCGATTCGCAAAAAAATGCTGATCTGAAAGTGAAAGAAAACTTGCCACTCCGCATTTATACCCTGGCCTACCTCCGGCGCTATGGCACCATCCCCAAATTAGTCACGCTCGATTTTATCGAAGCTGGCCTCAAAAGCAGTCTTGTTCCCAGTCATGAGCTGATTAACCAAACCGAAGAGCTTATCAAAGAAACGGCCCGTCATATCCGGGCGGGGGACTTCGACCCCAATCCTAATAATCCGTTTAAAGATTATGCGTAGAGGTTCGTAGGTTGTAGGTAGTAGGTTCGTAGGAGAGTAGATACGTAAACCCCTAAGAAGCTAAGAACCTACCACCTACAACCTAACCTTCGTCTGTCGTCGGTTTATCGAGCTGGAGAACTTCGGCCGTACCGCCAGTGGCGCCACCAGTCAACTTATAGACGTCTTTATCAATTTTGCCGAACTCTTTGTAGGCCGTGTTATAAGTGTTGATGGTTGTTCCTAAATGGCCGCCAAGCTTTTTCAAGTAATCCTCGTAGGCATTGATATGTCGCCCTAACGTGTGGACGCGCTCGAGAATTTCTTGGACGGACTTCTCAATCTGGTTGGCCTTCAAACCTTGAATCACTGTTTGTAAAACCGCAATCATCGTCACCGGCGAGACAATCGTTACTTTCTTTTTGGCGGCATATTCGAGCAAATGTATCGAGTTGACATCGAGCGTACCCACTTTCGAAATCAAGAGGTTATAGTAAATGCCCTCGGCCGGAATGTACATAAAGGCAAAGTTGGTCGTTTTTTCTTCGGGGCGGATATATTTAGCTGTCTCATCAATACGGTTTTTGATATCGTTTTTGAACTCTTTTTCCAGCTGCTCGCGCCGCACCACGTCTTGCTCTTGCACGAGCTGGTTATATTTCTCCAGGGAAAACTTGGCATCAATCGGAATAACTTGGTCGAGATAAAAAATCACGGCGTCCACAATCTCGCCGTTCCCAAATTTGTACTGCATTTGATATTGGTTTGGTTGAAAAACTTGTCCGAGAAGCGTTTCTAAAAAATACTCACCAAGAATGCCGCGGTGTTTGGGGTTACGGAGAATGTTTTCCAACGATTGAAGTTGACCAGCAAACTCCTGAACGCGTTGGTTAGTGTTTTCGAGCTTGGCCAGTTTTTCGGTGACATCTTTAATAATGGTTTGGGCTTGATTACCTTGGGTTTGGGCCATATTCATCTGCTGGGCCAGACCACGATCGAGACGCTCCGAGAGTTGGCCAAGGAGCGTCGGTAGGGTTTGGTCCACACCGCGGTCACGCAGATGGCCTTCGAGCTGGGCAAAACGATAAATCAAAAAAACAACTGCAGCGAGCATTAAAACAATCACGCCTACCAAAATCCAGAGTAGGGGAGACATAGATTCAGAATACCAGATCAGCTGCTGGCAAAACAGTCAGCACTTACCAAAATCCTCTTTAACCTCCGAGGTTAACGGTTAAAACCTCGGAGGTTTTCCCAGATTTTGGTAAGTGCTGATAATGAGTCACCGATATTAGCTGTCTGGAATAGACAAATGATGGGTAATTTGCTATAGTCTCTTCAGTTTCTGCGGATAATTTTCGTGTCTGCGGGCCTTGACAAAAACAAAGATGGAAAAGATGGAGGGGTAAATGCAAGCGAAAACGACTTCTTTCGTGATTCCTGTTGGCGCATTCTGGGAGGAGTGTCATTTCCCGGACCTGCCGCTCATGCCAGGTGTCCTCCTCATCAAGGCAATTCGCGAGGCCAGTGGCCTGGGAGGCTACTGGGAAAATCTGGCGGCTACATTCCGCCGAGCCCTAAAACCTGGCGATCGAGCCCAGCTCTGTTTCAACTCGACTTCGCCGCATACCCAGGTTGATGCTCGGGTCATGGCCGACGACAATCTGGTTGCCAACTGTTATGGCAGTCTCTCCCGCAAGGAGCTGACACCGTGGCCTGGAACAGTCTCCACCCAGACACCAGCAGTCACCGAGAAGCAAGTCCAGGCGCTTCTGCCCATGACAGGCACCTTCCGTCTCGTCCGCGATCTGCTGGTCAACAACCATCAACAGACCACGACGGGCCGGTTGGTCGTTTGCCCCGACTGGGCCCACGAGCCCGCCCCCCACGAGCGGGCCATGGTTTGGGCTCAAGAAGCTCTCCTCGAGGGAGCCAATCAGGTAGCCGCCCTGGTAATGATAAAGGCCCTGGCGTTTTCCGGGGTTGCCAACCAAATTCCGGTTCTCACCAGGCTCGAAGGCGTTTTCGAAGCCAACCTGCCCTTAGTCGGAAACGCTCTCGAGGCCGAGATTCTCGTCGATGTCTCGGCGTGTGCTATCCGTGGCCGCCGACAGGGAACTGGCAAGGTGCGAATCTACTCGCACTTTCCGATGGCTGGTCAGAAACCCGGACAAACCTTCTACGAAGGCTCGGTCACGGCCAGCCTCATGCCGGCCCCGCAGCCAACCGAGGCTGCTACCGCTTGACAAATCGCCCCGATGGGCGTACATTGAATTGCAGAGTCCGAAATCGCCAGGGGAAAGTTACCTCTGGAGACCCGGTTTCGGGCAAATATTTTACTTGCGGCCCCACGGCCGCAAGCCCCAGGTCTGGCTGGGGTACGCGCCAAAAGGCGCCCGCGCGCGCCTCACATCACGGCTCGCCGGCCCAGTGCCACGAATCAAACCCTACTTTTTGTGGCCAGTGGCTGGTAGGCCGTGATTTTACGCAAGGAACGTCCTATAGAGCTTAGGGACGTAAAACCGCTCGCCACGTCCGCGTGGCCTCTCGTAATCTGCATGTAACAGACCGAGAGGGGGTGCCTCCCTCGCCTCACGTGGGTTTAGCACGTAGGGCAACGAGGCCTCCAGTGCAAGTTTTTGGAGGGCACTGGATGAACAAACCGATGTTTATCGGTTTGACGCGGTCCGGTCTCCGCTGGTAAGGAATAAGCAACTTCCGAAAGCCGTACTGTGTTTAGAGCACTCGATTTCGAGGCCACCACAGACGAGTCCGCCGCCACGCGGCTAGGAAGATGGTAAACCTTAACAGCGCGGAGAAGGCCACCCCGGGAGGCTTACGAAACTTTGAGTGATTTACAACCACTCATAGGGACGCTTGCCTCCCATTTTCTTTTGCTAACCATACTGGACTGACGCACATTCATCACTTCGCAAGTGTATTTTCCGAAGTGATGAATGTGCGTCAGTCCTAAACGATTTAGATTGCCGCGGTCGCCTAAGCGACCTCGCAATGACGTAGAAAGTCAGTCAGGATATATGATATGGATACTATCCAAATTCTTTTTGAAGATGAATCGCTGTTGGCCATTAATAAACCGGCCGGACTTTTAGTCCATGAACTAGCGAAACGAACAGAAAAAGGGGCAGAAAACACGAATTCGCCATTCGCCATTCGCCATTCGCCAACATTGGTTGACTGGTTTAACGAGCGTTATCCCAAAACTAAAGGGCTGGCCTGGCCTGATAGAACTCGGCCGGGAATCGTCCACCGACTTGATCGTGATACCTCGGGGGTAATGCTTTTAGCCAAAACACCAGAAGTCTTAGCAATCCTCCAGCAAGAATTTGCTAAGCGAATAGTCCGCAAAACCTATCTGGCCCTCGTCGCCGGTTCGCCTAGCTGGAATGAAAAGACCGTAATTGCTGCGGTCAGTAGGGGAGAGGGGACGCGGCGACAGGCTGGCTACCTTAAATTAGACACACAGGCGAAAGACGCGGAAACAGAGTTCCATGTTATAAAACGCTTCATGTCGCCGAAATCAGAAATCAGAAATCAGAAATCAGAAACAACACTCATCGAGGCAAAACCGCTAACCGGTCGAACTCACCAGATTCGTGTCCACCTCGGCCTCGAAGATCTCCCGATTCTCGGCGATCCCTGGTATCAAACAAAAATCAGCCGAAGGCTGACAGATTTTCTGGAAGTGCCGCGCCTAATGCTTCACGCTCAAAAACTTGCTTTTACTCATCCAACGAATCACCAAGAGATAGTTCTCAATGCTCCGCTACCCGCTGATTTTAATTTAATTCTCGCTTCGCTCAAACTGAAATGATACAGGACTTACGCACTTTTGGGAAAACCCCAGGGGTTTCCGAACGTCTTAACCCCTGGGGTTAAGGAGAAAGTGCGTAAGTCCTGAGATAGTAACCACGCTTGTGTCGTTCGATTTACAGATCATCATTATCATCTAAATACGATCGTATTTAGATGATAATTAAATCTGATAATTAGCCCCTAAATCATTAGACCTCTTTCAAAACCCTCTTTCGTAGCGAAACACTTTCTCTCGAGTAGAGTGTAATAGTTCTTCTAAGGAGACATACTGGTAGGTACGTTGACGAGGAAAACTATTACAATCTGCCGAGAGAAAGTGTTGCAGTCGGATATGGGGTTTTGAAAGAGGTCTATTGGTTAAAAAGGCACTATTTACCAAACCGACGCTGGCGCTCGGCATACCAGGTGACAGCTTTTTTGAATTCGACCGGCGAAAAATCTGGAAAAAGGACATCCGTAAAATAGAGTTCCGCATAGGCTGCCTGCCAGGGGAGATAGCCACTGGTACGCTGTTCGCCCGAGGTGCGAATAATCAAATCAACATCCGGTAAACCAGCCGTATCTAGGTATCGTGAGAACTCCTCTTCGGTCAGTAACGCTTCTTCTCCACCTCGCAAGAAGTCGCCTCGGCGACCACTTCCGAGGTGATCCCCAAGCGCCTTGTTAATTGCCCGAAGGAGTTCGTTTCGGCCACCATAGGACAGGCAGATATTCAAAACGAGCTGCTGATTGTCTTTTGTTCGATCGACTGTTTCGTGGAGCGCTTTTTGTAAACTTGCTGGTAGACGGTCTATCTCACCCGCCAAACGAACCTGCACACCACGGTCACCCAGCTTCCGCCATTGCGCCAGCGCATACTCTTCATAGAGTTTCATCAAATAACTAACTTCATCAGCTGAACGTTGCCAATTTTCGGTTGAAAAACCCCAAATCGTCACCACATTTATACCCAGTTCGAGCGCGGTCTCAAACAGCTTAATCGCGGCATCAAAACCAGCCTTATGACCAAGCAGGGTCGGCAAATTACGACTTCGTGCCCAGCGACGATTGCCATCAGGAATAATCGCCACGTGAGCCGGAATTGGACTGGAATGTTGTTCCATAATATGGTTAGAATAGGCGAAAGAGTGAGAGACTTCAAGGAGCACGCGTCGCCATGCAACCACATGTGATCGTTATTTCTGGCCCAGGCGGTGTTGGCAAAAATACCGTGGCCGACGACTTAATTCAGACCTATCCGCGCGAGTTTGTGTCGGTCACAAAATTAACGACGCGAGCGATTCGACCCGGCGAGACCGAGGGCAACGAATTTAACTTTCTTAGCCCCAAAGAATTCAAGCATCGCCTAGCTGCTCACGAACTGTTGGAATTCAATATTTTTAATAACAACTACTATGGCGTGCCCAAGAGCCCAGTAGACCTGGCTCTTACCCAAGGCAAGAGCCCGATCCTCGTGATCGACGTCAATGGCGCGCGGGCCACGCGCCGTCACTATGGAACCCAGGCTTATCTCGTCTTTTTGACGGCCCCAATCGATGACTTGCGCCGTCGCTATATTGCCCGCGGCCAGAGCGAGCAGGAAGCAGCCAAACGCATCCAAATTGCGCGTCATGCCGAACTACCCGAGCAGCGCTGGTATGACCTGGTCTTAGAAAACCCCAATGGCCATGTCGGCGAAGTTATTCAGACCATTGCCAAAAAAATTCATTCTTTGTAGGATCAACAGTGATTTGAGAGAGGGGAGTAAGTAGCTATGAATTATGTGATTTTAGCTGGTGGAACAGGCACACGTCTCTGGCCCATGAGTCGCAATGCCCGACCCAAACAATTTGGACGGATTATTTCGAGCTTGACCATGCTCGAAGAGACCGTCAAACGTCTTCCCGTTAGTGACGACAACTCGAATCTCTATATTTCAAGCGGACCTCGGTTTATCGATTTGCTGCACGTTACCTTGCCAGCGATGGCCGATGACCATATCTTAATCGATCCCGAAAAGCGCGACAGTGGCCCGGCCATGGCCTTTATTGCCGCGATCCTGGCCCAACATACGCCAAACGAACCGATGGCGCTTTTACCCTCCGACGCTTACGTTCGCGACACCTTGCTTTATCGCCAAACAATGCGAGCCGCCGAGCGGATCATCCGCCGTACGGGCAAGATGGTGATTATTGGCATTGTGCCAACTTTTCCTAACGTCCAGATGGGCCATATCAAGATCAGTGAAACGTCCGAGCTTGATGAATCGATTCATTTTCACGAACTGGTGGGTTTTACCGAAAAACCGGCCTATCCACTGGCCAAACAATACACCGAGAGTGGCGAATATCTGTGGAATGCCGGTATTTTTATGTGGACCCCGCGCCAACTTCTCACAGCCTACAAAAAATACGCCCCCGAGATTGGCGAAAAAATCGAAAATGTCGCCGCCATCTGGAAAACAGGCGACCAAGCCAAGCTCCTGGCCGCCTATCAAGAGCTACCCAAAATTTCCATCGACTATGCCGTCGCCGAAAAAATCAATCCCGCCCAAGTTTTAGTCATTAAGGGCGAGTTTGGTTGGTCAGATGTCGGTAGCTGGGATCAGCTCTATGAACAGCTTGGTAACCAAACCGACGAGCAGGGAAATCTCACCAAAGGGGATTGGGTGGGGATTGACACTTCCTCTAGTATCATTTACGGTCAGCCCAAGAAAGTTATTGCCACGATCGGTGTCTCGGACCTCGTTGTCGTCGATACACCTGACGCCCTTCTGATTTGTCCCAAAGGTCGCGCCCAAGATGTCAAAAAGATTGTAACCACCCTGGCCGAGCAGCGCCAAGAGGAGTATCTCTAATATGCGTATACGTCTTTGGATTACCTTAATTTTTATCCTAGCTCTGGCCGGACTCGCCGGTTGGCTTGATCGGCCAGAGAGTTTTAAGCTTGGTTCACGGACGATCACCGTTCATGAGGGTCTCGACCTTCAGGGCGGTACACACTTAGTCTACGCACTGGACACCAGTCAACTTGACCCTGCCCAGCACGACCAAGCCCAACGCGGCGTCGTCGAAGTCATCAATCGGCGGATCAACGCCCTCGGTGTTTCTGAACCTATTATTCAACGCAGCCAAATCGGCAACACTCGCACGGTGATTGTCGAATTACCTGGTGTTTCCGACGTCGAACAGGCTAAAAATTTGATTGGCAAAACCGCCCAATTAACCTTTTGGGAAGGAAATCCCGAGGCCAACGACCCAAGCAGTCCGCTGGGCCCGGGCTGGAAACAAACCGAACTGACTGGTGCGCACTTACAGAGGGCCGATGTCGATATCCAAGGAGGTGCCAGTTCGAGCACAAGTAATTCAACCACCAAAGGCTCCCAGCCCATCATTAATATCGAGTTTACTCCAGAGGGCGGCCAACTTTTTGAAGCAATTACCGCTCGTAATGTCAGTAAACCCGTGGCCATCGTCCTAGATAATCAAGTTATTTCCGCCCCGACCGTTCAAGAAAAAATCAGCGGCGGTAAAGCGATTATTAGCGGGGTCGGCACCATCAGCGAAGCCAACACGCTAAAGATCCAATTAAATGCCGGTGCTCTACCGGTCCCAATCAACGTTATCGAAGAGCGCACGGTCGGTGCCACTCTCGGCAATGATTCTGTTCGTCGATCCCTGATTGCCGGGGTGATTGGTTTCATCATTATTGCGATTTTTATGCTGTCTCTCTACCGCCTGGCTGGTCTCTTAGCAATCCTTGCTCTGATTATCTACACCCTCCTGACGCTGGCTGTCTTCAAGCTCATTCCGGTCACCTTAACCCTGGCTGGTATCGCCGGCTTTATTCTGTCGATCGGCATGGCGGTCGACGCCAACATTTTAATCTTTGAACGTTTTCGGGAAGAGCGTCGCGCTGGACGCGCCTTGAAAGCCGCGATCGAAGAAGGCTTCCGTCGCGCTTGGTCATCCGTTCGGGACTCGAACGTCTCAAGTTTGATCACCGCCACCATTCTCTTCTATTTTGGCACTGGTCTTGTGCGTGGCTTCGCCTTGACACTATTTATCGGCATTTTGATCTCGATGTTTACGGCGATCACTGTGACGCGAACATTTCTCCGCTTAGCCCTACAGGACAATAAATGAAAAATCCGAAATCCGAAGCATCAAATCCGAAACAAATTAGAATGACAGAAACTTCAAACTGGTTTTCAGATTTATGATTTTTATATTTTAGATTTGTTTCGATTTTCGATATTCGGATTTAGGATTTAGGGGTTAAAATGCTTTTCATGAAATATACAAAACTGTGGTTCAGTATTTCCGCCCTCCTCATCATCCCCGGAATTATCGCTCTCGTCACCTGGGGCCTTCGATTTGGCATCGATTTTCGCGGGGGAACACTGATTGAACTCAAATTTAGCCAGGCTGACATTCAAACCGAACAGATTCGAACGGCCCTAGCCGATGTCCAGTTAGAAAACCTTATCGTTCAGCCAGCGGGGCAGGGGAGTGTCTTTCTGCGCACCGGCCCCATCGACACCGAGAAACATACCCAAATCGGAGAAAATATAAAAAACAAATTAGGGGAATACCTTGAAGCTCGCTTTGAAAGCGTCGGCCCGACAGTTTCCCAAGATCTCACCAAAAAAGCCATCATCGCCGTCATTTTCGCCTCAATCGTCATCATCTTTTACATCGCCTTTGCCTTTCGCGGCGTCCCAAAACCAGCCTCAAGTTGGCGTTTTGGCATCTCGGCCGTGGCGGCTTTAGCCCACGATTTGCTCTTTGTCGTCGGGGCCTTTGCCATCCTTGGTCATTTCTTCCATTATGAGGTTGATAGTCTCTTTATTACCGCTCTCTTAACCGTGATGGGCTTTTCTGTTCATGATACGATCGTCGTCTTCGATCGTCTCCGTGAAAATCTCCGTAAATCCCCTTCCCGAACTTTTTCGGAAATTGCTGATTTGGCGATTACCCAAACCCTGGGCCGATCACTCGCCACCTCTCTAACGGTTGTCTTTGTCCTCTTATCTCTATTCCTTTTGGGCGGTGAAAGTATCAAACCCTTTGTCTTAGCCCTTTTGCTCGGTGTCACCATTGGCACCTACTCATCGATCTTTAATGCCACACCCTTATTGGTTGTTTGGCAAAATGCGGCAACGCGCCGTCGCTAAAACGTCCACCCGACCGTCTTAGACTAAATAAGACCTCATTTTACCGACTCACAGGTATCATTTATCATGATCTTAATTCAGGCCGTTCCAAGGGCCAATAAGCGGTAATAACAGGTGTAGTAATTAGCTTATCGCTTCGTTTCTGCCTGTCGGCAGGCAGGACTGTCTCAATCAGGACTTACTCACTTTTGGGAAAACCCCAGGGGTTTCCAGGCGTTTTAACCCCTGGGGTTAAAGAGAAAGTGCGTAAGTCCTGTCAATTTCTGCAGGGGAGAGGTCCTTCCAACTACGCTCATCCATAGTTATGCACCTCTTGTGTACTATTTTGCTTATATAACAGGTTACAACAAATATTTCGAACCAACAATTCTTAAGTTAAAAGAATCAATATATGTCGTACAAGATACATTGTACGACATTACTAAACCTCTCTCAAATCAATATGCTCAATTGCGTTAACTACCCTCCAAATAGCCCCTCTGTTCACTCCCCCACAATTTGTCATCGGCTAGGTTGGTAATACTTGTTACTTCTTTGTTGTTATTTATCACTTAATGTTACTCCCCTGGATTCCCCTGCCCTTTGTAAAAAATTGACAGGTTTACGAACCTGAAAAAAATATCTCCTCCGCCTTAAATTTAACAGGTATACAAACCTGTTAGCAACCAAACATATCTAATCACGTAAAATAATCATCTCATCAGGTTCTAACGTCTGGACACCATCGGTCGGCTGCACTGCCTGGCTCAAAGATTCAGTCTGTTTTTCCCCCGTCGGTTTTGTTTCTCCTGGAAAATCTTTCTTCTCGACCAGCTTATCTACCCGGCCAGACGACTGAACGGGTCGTATTGTGGTTGCGGATCGATGCTGGGCCTGCTGTCGAGCTGACCCAAATTTACCTGTGCGATCTTGTCTAGTAGTTAAACGAGCACTTTTGCCGATATCTGGTTTTGATTCCACAACCTTTGGCTCGGGTCGCGAAGAAATTGAC
>JBBTZN010000151.1:0-5433 GCA_038061355.1 Patescibacteria group bacterium
TGTTGGGTGGCTAGAGCCCGCATGAGCGGACTCATTTTGATAATTTCTGGCCGGGTCCCAAAAATCAAACAGTAGAGCATAACTTTTTCTATCCTACTCCTGATGATTGGGATTTGTCGAGAAGATTTGGCTAGTTGCCATGCCCGTGGCTGCTACGACAATTATGCCAGCTACAGTCCAGTCAACTCTCTGGAGAACTCCTTGCGCCGCGGCGAGGGTGGCTCCTGTCGTGGCCACGTCGTCAATGAGCCATACCGGTTTCTTATCTGGAAATATGGCGTCGACCTTGGATGCTATCGCAAACGCCCCTGCGACATTGGCCACGCGCTCATCCGTCTTGAGTTTGGCTTGAACCGCAGTGGTTCTGGTTCGAATCAAGAGATCAGCGCGCGGCCAAGTTGATAACCTGCTGATCTGGTTAGTTAATATGGCGGTTTGATTATAGCCCCGCGCCAGACGCCGTCGCCAATGGAGAGGAATCGGCACAAGCAAACCTTTTTCTGAAAAATGTGTTTGTAGCTGTTTAGCCAGGCTCGCTGCCCAATCTTGGCTTATTTGCCAGTAGCCGCTGTATTTCCACTGATAAAGGGCTGTTCGCAACCGTAGATCATGATAAGGGCCGAGCCAAATCAAGGGCTGACTTACCGGGCAGCCGGGTTGGGAATCATGGGGGTGATAACCTCGTCGGCAGGCAAAACAAAGTGGCCAAGGCAGTTTTTGTTGATCGGGTCGACACCAAGTGTGTCCCTCGGCGCCACAAATGTAACAAAAGAGGGGAAAAACAAGATCAACTAGTGGTTGAAAAAATCTGCTGGGCATTCTGCGTTTAGTGTAGCAGGACTTACGCAAATCCTCCTTAATCTCGGAGGTTTTCCCAGATTTGTGTAAGTCACTGTGTAGTTGATTCGTCAATCGCTTGGTAGGATGAGCCTATGCGTCACTATTTTTCACTTTGGTATCTGCTCGGTCTGGCCATAGTTATCTGGCGGATCATCTATGCTTATTGGACCCCGCTCGTGAACCAATTTCCGGTTCCGCCAGGCGACGATCCGATTTTCCATACCGGGCAGATTCAATCTATTTTGACTGGCAACTACCATTTTTTTGCGAGTGGCTACCCTCTTGGTTTCCACTATTTTGCCACTGGTTTTGGTCGTTTATTCGGTTGGGATGCTATCACCACTATCCGGCTAATTCCACCCCTGTTACTTGTTTTGCCCGTCGTCGCCATCTTTTTTTTAGGGACCGTCCTTTTTCGCCGGCCCCAAGTTGGCGCCTTCGCTGCCTTTCTCTACGCTGTTTTTGCCCAGGCGCCCCTGTTTCTCTTTGGTGATGGCGGCTACCCTAATCTACTCGCCGGGCATGTTCTTCTCCCGCTCGCCCTGGGCTTGATTATTCTAGCCTTGCGGATACTAAAACCAGTCGTCATCGGCTTGGCGATTGGTGTCAGTCTTGCTATACCCCTCGTCCACCATTTAAGTACAATCTTCTTTTTACTAGCTCTTATTCCTCTGTTAGCCGGGCCGGTCCAGCAGTTATTTCGTCAGCGCGGCCGCCTCGCAATCTTCTTCTCCCTCGGGCTGGTGATGATGGTCAGCCTCGTAAGCTTGGGGTTGTGGTTTGGGTATCAACCGTTTATTTCGGGCGCTTTTATTTCTCTCCGCGACAGTGGTAATTTGGCTGGCTTTTTTGGTCAAGCGATTGTCGCGCCCCTCCCGCCACCAGCCGTGATGATCTTTTGGCATGGCGCAATTTTTCTCATCATAGCCCTTCACGGTTGGTTGGTCCTTGCCTTCCATAAAGAACTTACGCAAATTGGGAACACTCCAGGAGTGACGATCCTGAGCCGTGCGAAGGACACTCCTGGAGTGAAGGAAAATTTGCGTAAGTCCTGCCATAAAGAAAACCAGCCGGCTAAGTGGTGGCTTTCTTTATGGATTTTCTCATTACTCGCCATCGGGTTAGTGCCAGCCCTGATCTTTAACCAACGCTTTCTACGCGAACTCGTGATTCCCCTGGCTCTCACCGGCGGTTTTGGTCTGGCCACGACCTGGGACTATTTAACTCGCTGGCGGTTTGCTCGTCTTGGTTATGGTCTTGCCCTGATCGTTCTTGCCATCGTTTTCTGGCTTGGTAAAAGCCAGGCAATTTTTGGTTTCCCCGCCCCCTTTGAGTACATCACCCGCGTTGGTGTTGATGAAAAAGCAGCTTTTGTCTACCTCGACAAGATTACGCCAGTAGGAGGCGTGATTGCCGCCAATCATGGCAACGGTTACTTACCATATCTCGTCCACCATCCGGTGATTATCTATCGCGATCCAGCCACTATTCCCGTAATCAGCGATAATTCGGCTATTACCACTCTATTTATTACCGCCCTACCGCCCCTGGTTGACCCCGTTTCTGGCCCCAGTCTCTATCGTAATCTTGAGGAGGTCTCGGTTGCTCTCAAAACTTGGCCCGATTTTGAATTGGTTAAAACGCTCCCGAGTGGAAGCGTCATTTATCGCCGGGTCACAGTACCGTAAATACATACCTCCCACTAAATAACCCGTCAGCGCGCCTGCCCGCCTCTGGAGGGAGGCCGCAGCCGTGGCGATCTCACCAGATTGCTTCGTTGCGACTCGCAATGACATGAAGGATTATTGACCGAGAACCAACTAGGTTACACAAATCTGGGTAAACCTCCGAGGTTAAAGAGGATTTAGAAGGTCGAAAACTGCCTGGCCCGCCCGATCCCAAGTAAATTTTTGCGCTTGGCTAAAACCAGCCGCCCGATACTGCTCGCGCAAGGCTTTGTCCATGAGCAGCAGCCGGATACCTTGGCGGAGTGGTTCAGTACCACTGCTTGCAATAAGGAGGCCGGCCCGGCCGACTGCCTCCGGCAGAGACGAAACATCACGAGCGATGACTGGGGCACCACAAGCCATGGCCTCAATCACAGGTAAGCCAAAACCCTCATAAAGCGATGGATAAATAAAAGCCTCGGCGCCGCTGTAGAGGAAAGGTAAATCTTGATCGGGTACAAAGCCCGTCCAAATAACCGAACCTTCTTCGGAGAGTTGTCTAATTTGGGCCTGGAGATGACTGGTATTCCAGCCTTTGTCACCGACTAAAACGAGTTGATAGCGTTTGCGTAATTGGGTCGGCAAACCCAGGTAAGCTTCAAGCAGAGAGCTAAGGTCTTTGCGTGGTTCGAGCGTGGCGACCGACAAAAGATAGGGTGGACGCAGGCCATATTTTTTGGCCACCGCTTGCTGGTCTGGACGCGGCTGGAAAAGATTATGATCGAGCCCAGGATAAATAACCGTGATTTTTTGAGGATCGACTTGGAGGTCTGACACCAGATCTTGTTTGGTCGCCTCCGAAATGGTAATAATTTTGGCCGCCTTCCCAATCGCCTGTTTAGTGCGCAGGAGATAGTAGGCCGAGCGACGGGCTCCCGCATGCTCGGGGTATTTCAGAAAGACGAGATCGTAGAGAACAACCACTTGGGGGGCAAAGCCGCGATCGGCAACTCCACTAAAAAAGGACGTGAAGTAGATGCTGCTTGTCTGGCGATAAAACCACCGCAGTGGCACGCGGTGATGAATCAACCAATCACGCCAGGCGGCCGGTATGGGCGAGATATCAATGGTTGTTTTTTTATTGCCGCTCTCTGAAATAAGTTCATGGAGGCGTTGCTTGCGGGCCGTGTAGTGATTGAGAAAATTGCCATAGAGCCGATAGTGTTGCTCGGGGTGGGTGCGCAGGAGCGCGCGCGTTAACTCTCGAGCATACCGACTGACGCCAGTTCGTCCAAACAAAAACCAATTTGTATCAATGCCAATTTCTTGATTGCTCATAACTACAGTTCCTTGATGAGCGAGCCAAATAATCCGATCGGATTATTTGGCGCGCTCGCTTATAGTGACCCATTAACCTGGATGTCCCAATAAATACCTAGATCATCCAGCCAGGTGATATGTTCAGCGACGACGCGGAAGTATTCGCGGTAAGTTCCCGGGGCGCGGTCGGCGGGCACGGTGTAGAAAAACCGAAACGTCCCCGTTTGCCCTGGTCCGACACTATTTTCGACCAGTTCAACCCGATTGGCCGCTGACCAGCCCGAGCCTTGATTACCCACCCGGTCCTCACGAATAAAAGGAGGAATACGGTTTTGCACGCGGTCAGTGCCCAGAGAAACTGTGCCTTTTTGCCAAGTACTCGTGCCGTCATTTCTAACCTGAACTTCAAATTGGTTACTCTGGCCCGCCAGAAGCGTTGGGTAACTATTTTGGCTAACCCACGAGGTACGGTATGTGTCGGCTAATGTTTGCACCGTAACATCCCAAAAGATGCCAATATTTTCCAGCCAACTAATCTGTTCGGCGACCGGGCGGAAGTATTCGCGGTAGACTCCCGGGGCGCGGTCGGCGGGCACGGTGTAGTAAAACCGAAACGTACCCGTTTGTCCCGGTGAAACTTGGCTTTCAACTAGCGCCACTCGATTACCAGACAGCCAACCCGAGCCCTGATTACCCACCCGATCTTCGCGAATAAAAGCCGGTATCCGATCGGCTGCCTGATCTGCACCCAGGCGAATCGTCTGCTGCGTCCAAACACTCGCCCCGCTATTTAGTAGTCGAACTTCAAATTGATAACTCTGGCCAGCTCGCAGGGTTGGATAACTATTTTGACTAACCCAACCGGCATGAATCGAAATAGCGCGGGCGGCATTGACACGGCCATAACCATAACTGTTGTGAAAGTTTTGGCCCGCCATGCCGATCGGCTTATCAGCTTGGTCTTGGAGAAGATTTTGAATTTGTGTGGGCGTGAGCGATGGGAAACGAATCGCCACTAAACTGGCGATTCCGGTGACATAGGGCGCGGCAAACGAAGTGCCACTTCCGGTTGCATAACTGGCCTGGTCGCCGGAGAGAACAGTGGAGAGGATATTTTCTCCCGGGGCCACCAGGTCAAGTTCGGGTCCGGTATTGGAAAAATTCGAGACGACGTCGTTGGCTGCAACCGACCCCACCGCAATTACTGATGGATTCGCGGCGGGAAAAAGCACCTGGCCACCACTGTCGTTGCCCGCCGCTCCGACCATGACCACACCCTTGTTGGCTGCGTAGCTGATGGCATCGTGAAACACCTCGAAATCGGTATTGGTTCCCAGGCTAAGGTTAATTGTTTTTGTCCCAAGATCGGCGGCATACATGATGGCATTGGCCACACGAGTAGTGGTCGCTTCACCTAGGGCGTTCGTTACTTTTAAGGGGACGAGCCGGGCTTGCCAGTTAATGCCCGCCATCCCCTTACTATTATTCGTCGTCGCTCCAATTACGCCGGCCACTGCCGTCCCGTGGCCGTTATCATCCGAGTTGCTATCGGCTGGAATGGTTGAATTAGTAAAAAAGTTGTAGCCTTCGCCAACCCGGCCCAAAA